>CAZAGA010000017.1:0-20532 GCA_964484335.1 uncultured Anaerolineaceae bacterium | reverse complement strand
TGATCGAAAGCGGATCCGGGTTGGAAGAGTTGGCTATGGCAGACGACAAGAATCGTCTGGTGAAATTTCCTTGCAGCCAGAGCCCCTAAGCGGTGTTAAACTTATCCTATCCAGGTCGCTGCCATAGGCTGAAACACAAAGTAAAAGTTGCTTCCCGTTCATTCATCGCCCACCCCCTACGCCGAGGTCAATGCCATCCTGTCGGCTTTCGCTGCGCGCACCCAAGCGATCCTGGCAGAACAATTTCTCGGTTTGTACCTGGTGGGATCGCTTGCCCTGGGCGATTTCAATCCCCAGACCAGCGATATCGACTGGATTGTCATTACGCAAGGTGAAATTTCTTCCGTACTTTTCGAGGCGCTGCATGTGCTGCATACTGAATTTGATCAAAGCGGCTCCTCCTGGGCAAAAAAAGTGGAAGCAGTCTACATCCCCAAGATTACGCTCAATCACCCGGCTGCCACATCTACTGTCTATCCACAAGTAGAACGGGGGACAAAGCTGTTCCTGGCGCCGCTCGAGACTGGCTGGGTCTTCCAACGCTATACCTTGCGCGAGCATGGAGTGGTCGTAGCGGGACCTGGGCCGCGCGCCTGGATTGAACCGATCGATCCCAATCAGATGCGCCAGGCGGCCGCAACGATCAGCTCCGGCTGGTTGGAGCAATCGCGCCGCGACCCAGACTGGGTGACCTGGGCACGCGAGCAAAACAGCCTGTCCTTCATCGTTCTCACCCTCTGCCGGCTGCTCTACAGTCTGGGAACCGGCCGGGTGGCCTCCAAGCCGGCCGCAGCCCGCTGGGCAGGAGAAAACACTGCCAGGCGCTGGGCAGGGCTGATCCAGCGCTCGCTTACCGGCCAGGGCAGCCAACAAGTTGTCACAGAGGCAGAATACTCAGAGATGCTGGCTTTGCTCAACCACACCTGCGACTTGACCTTTTCTTGACCCTTTCCACCTTTCTCTGTACCCAAAATTGACCTCAAATTGATTATGCTTGGGACGTATTATGGAGCCCAACATTATGTTCGATTTCATTTTCGTTTTAAGCGTCAGTTTATTTTTTATGCTCTCCTACGGTCTGCTGGTCCTGTGCGATCACCTGCTGGAGAAAAAACCATGATCATTCTAGCCGGTTTATTGTCCTTGGGATTGTTGATCTACCTGTTCGTGGCCTTCTTCTGGCCAGAGCGGTTTGGATGAAGCAGCAAGTGAGGAGAGTATGACGACATCAAGTATGCTTCAAATCGGCATCTACCTGTTGGTACTAATCCTGTTAGCCAAGCCACTGGGCGAGGCAATGGCAGGCGTCTACGAAGGTAAAACAACCTTTCTGAGCCGCTGGCTGAGGTCGATTGAGCGGTTGATCTACCGCCTGGCCGGAATCGACCCCCTACAGGAGATGAATTGGAAGCAATATGCGACGGCCTTGTTGATCTTCAACCTGCTGGGCATCCTGACGCTTTACACACTCCTGCGATTCCAGGGCAGCCTGCCTATGAACCCACAAGAGTTGAGTAGTGTCGCTCCCGACCTGGCGCTAAACACTGCTATCAGTTTTGGATCAAATACCAACTGGCAGAACTACAGCGGCGAGATCAGCCTAAGCTACCTGACACAAATTCTCGGCTTGACCGTGCAGAATTTTCTCTCTGCAGGAACCGGGATGGCCATCCTGGCAGCATTAATTCGAGCAATTGCTCGGAATTCAGCCACGACGATCGGCAACTATTGGGTTGATTTGACCCGCAGCGTGATTTATATTTTGCTCCCGCTCTCCTTAGTCTTATCGCTGGTGTTAGTATCGCAAGGAGTAGTACAGACCCTTCAAGGTTCCCAGCCGGTAGAGCTGCTCCAGCCTTTTACTGATTCCAGTGGACAGGAGATCGATCGACAGGATCTGGCGGTCGGACCAGCCGCCTCACAAATTGCTATCAAGCAATTGGGCACCAACGGAGGTGGGTTCTTCAATACCAACTCGGCCCACCCGTTCGAAAACCCAACCCCACTTTCTAACTTCCTGCAGATGTTGTCCATCTTGATTATCCCGGCAGCCCTATGCCATACCTTTGGAAGAATGGTGAATGACCCCCGCCAGGGATGGGCACTCCTGGTTACAATGCTGGTCATCTTTGCCGCAATCCTGGGGCCAGCTATCTGGGCAGAGAGCAGGGGAAACCCGGCTTTCCCGACCGATAACGTGGATCAAAAGATGACTGATCTGAATCCGGGCGGCAATATGGAGGGCAAAGAGGTACGATTTGGTATCCCAAATTCTGCTCTGTGGTCAGTGGCTACCACCGCGGCTTCCAATGGATCAGTAAACTCCATGCTCGATTCCTATACGCCGATAGGCGGGTTGGCTGCCCTGGTTATGATGCAACTGGGCGAAGTGGTCTTCGGCGGGGTAGGTTCCGGGCTATACGGAATGTTGGCCTTCGTCATCGTGGCTGTATTTGTCTCCGGATTGATGGTCGGCCGCACCCCGGAATACTTGGGCAAGAAGATCGAGGCGTTCGAAATGAAAATGGCTGCCTTAGTAATCCTGATCATGCCGGTCATTGTGCTCGGTTTCACTGCCCTAGCGGTTAGCGTAGAGCCGGGTCAAGCAGCAGTCAGCAACCCTGGCCCGCATGGCTTTAGCCAAATCCTGTATGCGTTCACCTCACAAGGCAATAATAATGGCAGCGCCTTCGCCGGACTGGGAGGGAATAACTTGTTTTATAACCTGACTGGCAGCCTGGTGATGCTCCTAGCGCGCTACTGGCTGGCCTTACCCATCCTGGCCTTGGCCGGTTCACTGGTCAAGAAGAAAAAGGTTCCTGCCAGCGCCGGGACTTTACCAACCCATACCCCATTATTTATTGCCTGGCTGATTGGAATCATCCTGATCGTCGGGGCGCTGAATTTCTTGCCCGCCCTGGCCCTGGGCCCGATTGTGGAACACCTCATCGCAGGCTGAAGGACGATGATATGACCACCCGACCAATTTTTCCCCGCCCTACCAAGAAAACCGGCCTTCCCCGCAGCGGTATTTATTTGCGTGCCGGAATCAATGCGGTTAAGAAGCTGGATCCACGCACGATGCTACGCAATCCGGTCATGTTTGTGGTCGAGATTGGCAGCCTGCTCACCAGCGCGCTTTGGCTCCAGGCCGTCTTTGGACAGGGTGAAGCCGAAGCCAGCTTCATCGGCCTGGTAGCAGCCTGGCTTTGGTTCACAGTCTTGTTTGCAAACTTTTCAGAAGCCATCGCCGAAGGGCGCGGGAAAGCCCAGGCAGAGGCTTTACGCCGTACTCGCCAGGATACCCCAGCTAAACGACTTAAAAATCCACAAAAAAATGGCTCCTTTGAACAGGTTGCCTCTACGGTCCTGCGCCAGGGCGATCTGGTTTTTGTCGAAACAGGAGATATCCTCCCGGCAGATGGAGAAGTGATAAAAGGAATTGCATCGGTTGACGAGAGCGCCATCACCGGGGAAAGCGCCCCGGTGATCCGGGAAGCAGGCGGGGATCGCAGCGCTGTGACGGGAGGGACGCGAGTATTATCAGATTGGCTGGTTGTCCGTATTACCACCAATCCTGGCGAAGGGTTTTTAGACCGTATGATCGGTTTGATTGAAGGAGCCAGGAGACAAAAGACACCCAACGAGATCGCGTTGAATATCCTGCTGGCTGCCTTCACGATCATCTTCCTGGTCGTATGCATTACCTTATACCCCTACTCGATCTACAGCGTTGCTGTTGCAAGCCAGGGTACGCCAATCTCTCTAACCGTCCTGATTGCCTTGCTGGTCTGCCTAATCCCAACTACCATCGGCGGCTTGCTGCCCGCCATCGGTATCGCTGGGATGGACCGGCTAATCCAACGCAACGTGATCGCTTTATCTGGCAGGGCGGTTGAAGCAGCAGGCGACGTGGACGTTCTACTGCTCGATAAGACCGGTACAATCACCCTTGGGAATCGCCAGGCGGTCGAAATGATTCCGGTCACAGGCATTGACCCCCGCGACCTGGCCGAAGCCACCCAATTGGCTTCAATGGCGGATGAAACACCCGAAGGCCGTAGTATTCTGGTTTTGATTAAAGAAAAATACGGCTTGCGCGGGCGACATATCGGAGGCAATGGCATTCCAGAGCCCACCAATACGCAAGCCGCACCAGAATATCCAAATCATAGCCAGGGGATGCACTTCATCCCTTTCAGTGCGCAAACCCGCCTCAGCGGGGTCGATATTCCATTGGACGCAAAGCCAGGCGGTCGCAGGATTCGAATCCGCAAAGGCGCACCAGATACAATAATTGCGTTAATCCAGAATTCCGGCAAGACGGCGCCAGGGGAATTACTAGAAACGATCCATTCGATTGCCAAAAATGGCGGGACGCCACTGGTGGTCAGCCGGGATGAAGAGCCACTGGGGGTAATCCACCTGAAAGATGTTGTGAAAGGTGGGATCAAGGAGCGTTTTGCCCAGCTTCGTAAAATGGGTATCAAGACGGTGATGATCACTGGCGATAACCCGATGACTGCGGCGGCTATCGCTGCGGAGGCAGGGGTAGATGATTTCCTGGCCGAGGCTACACCAGAGGCCAAGCTTAAGCTGATCCGGGAGTACCAGGCCGGTGGGCGGCTGGTCGCGATGACCGGAGATGGCACAAATGACGCCCCCGCCTTGGCTCAGGCAGACGTGGCAGTTGCAATGAACACCGGAACCCAGCCAGCGCGTGAAGCTGCAAACATGGTCGATCTGGATAGCAACCCCACCAAACTGATTGATATCGTGGAGATTGGAAAGCAGCTTTTGATGACGCGCGGCGCGCTGGCGACCTTCAGCATTGCCAATGATGTCGCCAAGTACTTTGCAATTATCCCGGCAGCCTTTGCCAGTACTTATCCTACCTTAGGCACATTGAACTTCATGCACCTGGCAACCCCCCAGAGCGCCATCCTATCGGCGGTTATTTTCAACGCACTGGTCATTATTGCGCTGATCCCGTTGGCGCTAAAAGGGATACCCTATCGGGCAAGACCGGCTGACCAGCTATTGCGCGACAACCTGCTTGTGTATGGTCTTGGCGGTTTAGTAGCTCCTTTTTTGGGGATTAAATCCATCGATCTGATCCTATCCTTGCTCAATCTGGTCTAGGAGATTCGTATGTTCAGTCGCAAATGGTTTGGATATCTGAACTGGCAAGTCATTCTTTCCCTCAGCATCCCCGTGTCGGTTTTAGTTGCCAGTATTCTTCTTCCTTTCCAGCCGCTCATCCAACAACTTTTTGTGGGGATTATTTTGGTTTGGTTCGGTATGGAAAGCATGTTGGCTATGTCTTGGTGGAGGTAATTTGATGACGAAGCGTTTGCTCCATTTTTTTAACTGGTTGTCCCTGGGCCTGGCTACCATCGTGATATTTGGCCTGTTCTGGAAAGAAATCCAATCACCCTTGTCTAAAACGGGCCATATTATTGCAGAGGTGGGCCTGGTCATCCTCCTGTATGGATTAGTGAACACCTGGCTCAACGCGAATCAGGCGGCCATACTTTCTGATGAATGGGAAGAGTGCACAAACAAATCCATCCGCAATTAAGAGAAACCTGGATTCAAAAGACCATGCGCACTCAATTTCGGACCAGTATACTTCTCCTGGCGATCATGACGCTGTTTACCGGCCTGGCCTATCCCCTGGCTGTTACCGGCATTTCACAGTGGCTGTTTCCCCACCAAGCTAATGGCAGCTTAATCACTCAAAACGGCCAAATCATTGGTTCAGAAATGATCGGCCAATTTTTTACAAATCCAAAGTATTTTTGGGGCCGCCCATCATCTACAGGGCCCCATCCGTATAATTCGGCTGCCTCTTCAGGCTCGAACCTGGGGCCAACCAACCCGGCCTTGACCAGGGCCATCCAGGCCCGCCTCGAGGCGCTGCAAGCAGCCGATCCGGGCAACGCTGCCCCAGTGCCGGTAGACCTGGTTACTGCCTCTGCCAGCGGGTTGGATCCACACATCTCGGTAGCCGCTGCGCTATACCAGGCTCCACGCGTTGCCCGAGAGCGCGGGCTGAGTGAAGAACAAATTCTCAGGCTGGTAACTCAATTTACAGAAGGTCGCCAATTCGGCTTCCTGGGAGAGCCGCGGGTCAATGTATTGAAACTCAACCTGGCACTAGATGGATTACAATAAATCTATGCAAAGCAAGCCCGAGCACAGGCCCGATCCGGATGAGTTGCTGACCCGCGTCCAGCGCGAAGCACAGCAAGCGCCGCGCGGCAAGCTGAAGGTTTTCCTGGGCTATGCAGCCGGCGTCGGCAAGACCTACGCCATGCTAGAGGCGGCTCACCAACGTAAACAAGAAGGAATGGACGTAGTGGTCGGGTATGTAGAGACCCACGGGCGGGCTGAGACCGAAGCAAGACTGGTGGGCCTGGAGGTACTACCGAGGAAACAGGATATTTATCGCGGCATCCAGGTCACCGAGATGGATGTCGACGCAGTGTTAACGCGCCGGCCCCAACTCGTGCTGGTGGATGAGTTGGCGCATACCAATGCTCCAGGTTCACGCCACCTGAAACGTTATCAGGATGTCGAGGAACTATTAGCGGCCGGAATCGATGTTTACACTACCCTGAATATCCAGCATTTAGAAAGCCTCAATGACATTATCGTTCAAATCACCGGTGTCACGGTGCGCGAAACCATACCCGATAGTGTGCTTGAGCAGGTCACAGAGCTTGAGTTGACCGACCTGCCACCCGATGAGCTCCTGCTTCGTTTAAGGGAGGGCAAGGTTTATATCCCTGAACAAGCTGCTCAGGCGATCCGTAATTTCTTCCGCAAAGGCAATCTAACAGCCCTGCGCGAGCTGAGCATGCGGTTGGCTGCCAGACGGGTGGACGATCAGATGCGGGATTACATGCAAGCCAAGGCGATCCCCGGGCCCTGGCTTGCAGCCGAGCGCCTGCTAGTTGGCGTCAGCGCACACCCCCAGGCCGAGCGTCTCGTACGGTCGACCTACCGCCTGGCCGAAGAATTAAAAACCGAGTGGCTAGCAGTGTATGTGGAAACACCCGACCATACCCGCCTGTCGCCCGAAGAGCGGGAACGAATCGCCCGGACGTTAAGCCTGGCCGAGGAACTCGGTGGGCAATCCATCACTTTGCCTGGCCGCTCCGTACCCGAGGCGTTGCATGAGTATTCAAAGAAACACAACGTCACTAAGATCATCCTGGGCAAACCGCTACGCCCGCGTTGGAAAGAAATATTGTTTGGCTCAGTAGTGGATAGCCTGGTCCGGATGAGCGGGGAAATCGACGTTTATGTCATCAGCGTCCCACACGACTCAAAACCTGTTCCACAGGAAAAATCCTGGCAGCCGCACCGGCCCTGGAGCAGCTATCTGTGGGCGATCTCCCTGGTGCTCGCTGCAACCGGGACCGGAGCGCTGTTCCAACGGACCATCTCCCCGACCAACCTGGTAATGGTTTACCTGCTGGCGGTTGTGATTGCCGCAGTTTTTTTAGGTCGCGGACCTTCTATTCTGTCATCCTTCATCAGCGTTTTAGTCTTTGACTACATTTTCGTACCACCGTATTTTACTTTTGCGGTTTCAGATACCGAATATATCTTGACCTTTATCGGCCTGCTCGGAGTCGGACTGGTCATCAGCGAGTTGACAGCGCGGGTGCGCGACCAGGCCGAGGCAGCCCAGCGTCGTGCAGCCGAAACATCCATTCTGTACTCCCTGAGCCGGGATCTTTCGATTGCCGAGGGGTTGGAAGCTATCATTCAGGCTGTCACAGACAATGTGAGCCAGACTTTTGGAAGGGAGGTGATCGTTTTCCTACCGGACGCCAAGGGGAAAGATACTCTCAAAATCAGCAGCAAGTCGGCCGACTTTTCTTTGGATGAGAACGAATTCGCCGTGGCCACCTGGGCGTTCAAGAACGACCTAGTAGCGGGTAGGGGTACAGATACGTTATCCGATTCGACAGGGCGCTATATTCCCTTGAAAACACCTCGCGGGGTAGTAGGTATATTGGGGATTAAACCAAAAATTGAAGGTGACTATCTGACACCCGAACAACGCCGGCTTTTAGAAACCTTTTCCAGACAGGCAGCCCTGGCGATCGAGCGAGCCCAATTAGCCGAGCAGGCCCAGGAAGCGCAGCTTCTCCAGACAACTGAAAAACTGCAGACGGCTTTGCTCAATTCGATCTCACACGACTTGCGAACACCCCTGGTTTCGATCACTGGCGTGTTAAGTAGCCTGTCAGATGGCAAACAGGCAATGGATGACGAGACCTATCGTGATCTGGTGGAAACCGCTCTAAACGAAGCAGATCGTATGAACCGGCTGGTTGGGAACTTGCTCAACATGACTCGCCTGGAATCAGGCGTCATGCGGGTAACTCGCCAACCAGGTGATATTCAGGATGCAATTGGAACAGCCTTGGAGAGTTTTGGCGATGCCTTAGGCAAGCGCGAGATTTCTACTGACATTGACGAAAATCTTCCTCTAGTGGCGATGGACTTTGTGTTAATTGTCCAGGTGTTAGTAAACCTGGTAGACAATGCGTTAAAATACTCCGAGCCTGATACGCCGGTTGGTATTCAGGCCCACCAGATGGGAAAAGAAGTTCATCTCATAGTAAGCGATCGAGGAATCGGAATCCCAGAAAGCGACCTCGACCACATATTTGAAAAATTTTTCCGGGTCGAACGGCCTGAAAATATTGGTGGAACCGGTCTGGGACTTTCCATCAGCCGGGGGATCATCGAAGCCCACGGTGGACGAATCTGGGCCAAAAACCGCCCCGGCGGAGGCACCCAGGTAACTTTTTCCTTACCTTTATCCAGCCCACCAGAGGAGAAAAAATGACCAACAGCGGCCCGCGAGTCCTGGTGGTTGATGACGAAAGGGCCATTCGCCGCTATCTGCGCGTGGCTCTCAGTGCCCAAGGGATGACCGTGATTGAAGCCTCCAGTGGCGAAGAAGCCTTGCGCGCTGCGGCAATCGACCGCCCAGAGGTGGTGATCTTGGACCTGGGGCTGCCAGATATGGATGGCGCTGAGGTAGCCCGACAGATTCGAGAATGGTCTGATGTACCGATCATTATTTTATCCGTCCGGGAACAAGAAAATGAAAAAGTGGCCGTCCTCGATGCAGGTGCAGACGACTACTTGACCAAGCCGTTCGGAACCGGTGAACTATTGGCGCGCATCCGCGCAGCTTTTCGTCGCTCCATTCGGAAGGATAATGAACCTGTGATCCAGGTAAACCAGCTGAAGATCGACCTGGAGCATCGCCAGGTTACCATTGAGGACCGGATAATTACCCTGACACCAACCGAATACGATCTCCTGCGTCTTTTCGCACAAAATTTAGGAAAGGTACTCACCCATCGCCAGCTTCTCGAAAATTTGTGGGGACATTCTTCAGAGGATGATTTGCATCTGTTGCGGGTCAATATCAGCAACCTGCGCCGAAAAATCGAGAACGATCCTTCCCGTCCAAATTACATCCTTACCGAGGCTGGAGTAGGCTACCGCTTGAGATCGGACCGGTGAATATATCCATTAATTTGATTGATCTCGCCCAAGCTTGCCCCTTTTCTATCCATCATACGGGTCTAGTCTTTGTAGCACATGACATCCAGGCTATAATATGCCGGTTAGTAAGTTTTTATGCACCCACTGGCGAATCGGTATCGTATCACTAACTCATTATAAACAAGGATCTCATATGACTACTCCCCAGAAAATCGTCGTGGCAGCCGGTGACGGTATCGGACCGGAAATCACGGATGCAGTCCTGCGCGTGCTCAAAGCAGCCGGGGCGCCACTTGATACCACATTCATCGAAGTCGGTCAGGCTGCTTATAACAAAGGGCTGAGTTCGGGCATTTCGCGCGAATCGCTAGAGTTGATCCGGGAATGCGGCTGCTTGCTGAAAGGCCCGATTACCACCCCCCAGGGCAAGGGCTTTAAAAGTGTCAACGTAACCATCCGGAAAACCCTGAACCTGTTTGCCAATGTCCGTCCGTGCAAGTCGTACAGTCCGTTCGTTGCCTCAGTCCATCCAGGAGTCAACCTGGTGATTGTGCGCGAAAACGAGGAAGACCTGTACGCCGGGATTGAACACCGCCAGACTTCCGAGGTGCACCAGGTGCTCAAACTGGTCTCTCGCCCCGGCTGCGAGAATATCATTCGCTATGCCTTTGAGTATGCTCGGGCTTACGGTCGCAAAAAAGTCACCTGCATGACCAAAGACAACATCATGAAGCTGACCGATGGCCTGTTCCACCGGGTGTTCGACGAAATTTCGGTCGAGTATCCCGAGATTAAGAGCGATCACCAGATCATCGATATCGGCGCCGCCCGCCTGGCAGCGATGCCCGAAATCTTCGATGTCATTGTGACCCAAAACCTCTACGGCGACATCCTCTCTGATATCGCCGCCCAGATCGCCGGTTCGGTCGGTTTTGCGCCCTCGGCCAATATTGGCAACCGGGTGGCAATGTTCGAGGCCATTCACGGCTCGGCCCCAGATATCGCCGGCAAAGGAATCGCCAACCCGTCTGGGTTGTTGATCGCCGCCACCCAGATGCTGGTCCACCTGGGGCTGGGCAGCTTCGGCGAGATGATCAAAAATGCCTGGCTGTGCACGATCGAAGATGGCATCCACACCGTGGATATTTACCGTGAAGGGCTGAGCAGCGAGGAGGTCGGAACGCAGGCCTTTGCCGAGGCGGTGATCGCCCGCCTGGGCTGCAAGCCCAGGTCACTCGAAGCGGTAGATTACCAGCAGAAGACCATCACCATCCAACCCAGGCCTGCGAAAGCCCCCCACAAAGAGTTAGTTGGAATGGATATCTTCCTGGATTGGGATCAATTCGATCGCAACCCGGACCGGTTGGGGCCTGCGCTATCCCAGGCCTGCCCGCCTGGGATTGAGTTGACCCTGATCACCAACCGGGGCGTTAAGGTCTATCCCGAACGGATCCCGGAAACCTTCTGCACCGATCACTGGCGCTGCCGGTTTAAGCGTTGCGACGATGCTCTGACCTATCACGACTTCCTGAAGCTGATGAACCGCCTGACAGAGGCCGGTTTTGATATTATCAAAACCGAGAATTTGTACACCTTCGATGGCGAGCCCGGCTATTCGCTTGGCCAGGGAGAGTAGCGCTAGCAGCCCTGGCGAGGTGTAAAATACGCCTATGTCCAAGCATCTCCTGCTAGTAGATGACGACAACCTCTTGCGCCGGAGCCTGGCCTTCAACCTGGAACAAGCCGGATACAAAGTCAGCCCGGCGGCTACTGCGGAGGATGCCCTGGCAATGGCTCGCCGAGATCCTCCCGATCTGGTCCTCTTAGACATCGGCCTGCCAGGGATGGATGGATTGGATGCCCTGCGCTACTTAAAGACCCAGCTTCTCCTGCCGGTGATCTTCCTCACCGCCCGTCGCCGGGAGCTGGACGAAGTACTTGGGCTTGAGCTTGGGGCAGACGATTACATCACCAAACCCTTCGATGTGAACGTGCTCCTGGCGCACATCAAAGCCGTGCTTCGCCGCGCCGAGCCCTCCACCCCATTGGCCTACGCCAGCCAACCCTCCAGGCTGATGATCGATGACCTCACCATCGATCCTGCAGCCCATTTGGTAAGCTTGGCCGGGAAAGAAATTTCCCTCTCGCCGCGTGAGTTTGATTTACTCTATACATTGGCTTTGGAACCAGGCAGGGTCTTTTCTTTGGACGAGCTGTTGGCCCAGGTCTGGGGCGCCGAATTCATTGGGCAACCACAGGTAGTTTATGTTCACATCCGCTGGTTGCGTGAAAAGATCGAAACAGATCCCGCGCACCCCAGGCGGATCCTTACCGTTCGTGGCGTAGGTTATAAGCTGACATCACAGGGAGACTGATGTTCCGATCACTGCGCAACCGGTTGCTATTCAGCCATATCTTGCCGCTGGTTCTGATCATCCCCATCACAGCCGTTGGCCTGGCTTATATTCTCGAGACCCAGGTACTGATGCCTCGCCTGGCCCAGAACCTGGTTGGGGATGCTCGCCTGCTGGCTGAAATCAGCCGTACCGAATATGATCTCTGGGGTTCTCCAATCTTATTTGAGCGAATGCTTTCGCGCGTCCAGCTAGATCCTGCCTTGCGCGTCATGTTTCTCAGCCCGCAAGGCTACCTGCTTTACTCCACGGAATCCAGCGACCAGGATATCCTGGGACAGTTGATTACGATGAATGGCCTCGGCCTGGCCCGGTCAGGGAATGAAGTGGTGCTGACCAATTACCAGGTTTTCCGCCTGCACAACGTGGTGCTTGATGTGCTCGCGCCGGTCTTGCGATCCGATGGCCCGGTGCTGGGTATTGTCCGGGTTACCTATCACATCGATTCGGTTTATGAGCTTTTCTGGCAGATGCGCCTGTTGATTATCATTGTCTTGGGAGTTGGGCTGATGATTGGAGTTGGAATTAGCCTCGGCCTGGCGTTAAATATTAACCGTCCACTCCAGAATGTCACCGCTGCTCTTTACGAAGTTGCCTCAGGCGCTCGCAGCGAGCTTTTGCCCGAATCTGGCCCGCTTGAGTTGCGCGAGCAGGCCCGAGCAGTCAATCACCTGCTGTCGCGCCTGCACTCGCTGGAACAAGCCCGGCGCCAGATGCTGGCCAATTTGGTCCACGAACTGGGCCGCCCGTTGGGTGCGTTGCGCTCAGCCATCCACGCTCTCACACAAGGCGCCACCCAGGATCCACAATTGCTTCGCGACCTGACCAGTGGTATGGACGAAGAAACTGCCCACCTGCAGCGCGTAGTTGAGGATCTGACCCATCTCTACGGTCAAGAAATCGGAAAGCTGGAGTTGAAGCGCGAGGAGCTGCAGTTGACAACCTGGTTGGCGCAGATGCTTGCCCCCTGGAAAGCAGCGGCTGAGGAGAAACACCTGCATTGGCAGGTAAACATCCCCGACAACCTGCCAGTAGTTCTGGCTGACCATGTCCGCCTGGCACAGGTGATTGGCAACCTGATTGATAATGCAATTAAATATACCCCGCCGGGACGGACAGTAACTGTCAGCGCTGGACAGGAATATGGTCAAGTCTGGATCTGCGTGGTTGATAACGGCCCAGGCATCCCAATCGAGGAGCAGGCTGTGATTTTCACTCCTTTTTACCGCGGCGGACAGGATAAGCGCATCAAGCAAGGCCTGGGGCTTGGCTTGAGTATCGCCCGCAACTTTACCGAAGCACATGGGGGGAAAATCACCCTGGAGAGCGTGGTTGGCCAGGGAAGCCGGTTTACCGTCTGGTTGCCCTTAAACTTTCCATAAGGTTGCCACAAACTACTCATAAAGACGCACAACCGGTGCTTAGGGTATGCTTTAGGATGACAAGGGATATAGAAAATCCCTGGATTGGAGGTTCCTATGAAAACGCATACCCTAAAAATAACCGGCTTGATTGTCCTGACCGCGCTGCTGCTGTCATCGTGCAGCGCATTGCCTCTTTTGCCCGCGAAAGCTGCCAACAACTCAGCCGTTGCTGAAAAAACGCTGAACCAGGCAGCCAGTACGCCTGCGGCTGTTCAAACAGGCGGGGATTTTTCCAGCGCATTGGTTGCCTACGAAGCTACGCTCGAAAACGTGTACACGCAGGTTAACCCCTCGGTGGTTAATATCCGGGTTGTAGAGCAACAGATGGCTTCCAGCCTCGATCTGGGCCAACTTCCCTTCGGCTTCAACTTGCCTCAGAACAGCGCACCGCTCACCCCGCAATACAACCAGACGCTTGGCTCCGGTTTTGTCTGGGATGGGCAGGGCCATATCGTCACCAACAACCACGTGGTGGATGGCGCTGACAAGATTGAGGTCACTTTTTCAGATGGCAGCATCTTCCCAGCTACCCTGGTCGGTGCAGATTCGGATAGCGACCTAGCTGTCATTCAGGTGGAAGGCGCTGGAGAGCTGCTCCACCCCATCCAACTGGCTGATTCCACCCAGGTGAAAGTTGGCGAAATTGCTATCACCATCGGGAATCCTTTCGGTTTGGAAGGCACCATGACGGTCGGGATTGTCAGCGCATTAGGCCGCACAATAACCGCCAATAATAAAACCACCTCGTTTGGCGCTGTTTACTCCATCCCCGATATTATCCAGACCGATGCACCAATCAACCCCGGTAACTCCGGCGGCGTGTTGGTCGATGATCTAGGAAAAGTCATCGGGGTTACTGCGGCGATTGAATCTTCAGTGAACTCGAACGCTGGAATTGGTTTTGCCATTCCATCCGCCATCGTTAAGCAGGTCGTCCCTGCGCTGATCAAAACCGGCAAATATGAGCATCCTTACCTGGGGATCAGTGTTTCGACCCTGACGCCGGATAAGGCCAAGGCAATGAACCTGAAGGTTGGCCAACGTGGTGCATTGGTGGTCGAGGTGGTGGAGAATGGCCCGGCTGCCCAAGCCGGCTTGCTACCCAGCCAGGATAGCGTGACCATTGATGGACGGCAGTATCCAATTGGCGGGGATGTAATTACGGCTGTCAATGGGCAATCCATCACCAAGCCGGATGATTTGATTGCTTACTTGAATGATGAAACCGAAGTCGGCCAGGCCGTTAAGCTGACCTTGCTGCGCAAGGGCCAGGAAACCAGCCTCGAGGTAACCCTTGCGGTGCGCCCGGTCTCATCGCTGGAGGCTGAAACAACCCAAAATGGCTCCGAAGGGGGCACTCCAAAGGCTGCAAATAATGCCTGGCTAGGCATCCTGGGGGCTGACCTCACCTCAGAGGTGGCAAATGCTATGAACTTGAACTCAGGCCAGCAAGGCGTGCTGATTATCCAGGTTGAAAGCGGCAGCCCGGCAGAAAAAGCCGGATTACAGGGCAGCAATCAGGAAACCACCATCCATGGTGAGACGATTAAGTTCGGCGGCGATGTCATCACGTCATTTGATGGAAAGCCAATTACCTCGCTGCTTGACCTGAAAAGCGCAATCAGCGCATCCCAGGCCGGCATCCAGGCCATCCTGACCATCCTGCGCGACGGCAAGACTATCGAAGTACCAGTGACGCTCTCCGAGCGACCGGTAAATTTGCCCTAAGAAATTGCCGAAGAAGTTGGCCCCGTAATCAGTTGATTTTCTATGAACAGGCTGTCCAAGTCACAGGATTGGCCAGCCTGTTTCTACTGTTGAGGAGCATTCAGCGGTTTTTGTAAATATCCGGCAACAGGAAAACCCAGGATACTTGGCAGCCAGAAAGAAATCAGGCGATACCCCAAGACAACCACCACGGTGACTGAGTCCGGAAGGCCTAACAGACTGTACAAAGCTGTCATGCTACCTTCAACAACGCCAACCCCGCCTGGCACCACAAAAGCTGCTTTTCCAAGCAGCAACGGCAAGCCATACCCGGCTAACAGCACCCCAGGCATCACGACATGACCAGCCGCAAGAAACAAAAAGTAGAGGGTCAACAGATCAAAAAGCACATTGATAGCTGCACCCAAACCCGCCTCTTTCCAGGCCCCACCTCGTAAAGTATCCCAGGCAGAAAAGAAATTGCCGGTTGAATCCTGCACACGCTGTAGATCCAATCGTTTTCGACGCCAACGCGCTAGAGTCCTGGCAATCCTGATAACCATCGTGGATGTCCAGCCTCGGTTATGAAAAGCCAGCGCTGCAATACCGATCAGGGAGCCTAATAGCAGAGCCATTGTAATGAAACCGGCAAGTTGGGTTTTTGAAAGGTCATGAACCAGGATGAGATGCACCAATCCGAACATCGCGACAAACATCAGGGTCAGGTTGTTGAATACCGAGGGTAATATGCTGGCCAAAGTCGCCCCTTCAGAGTGTTCATCTCCCTGGCTGGTCCAGCGGTAGATTGCCACCGAGCTTCCCAACAAGCCCCCAGCAACCATACCTACACTGGCCGAGGCCAATACGATCAAAGTACTGCGCCATAACTTGATCTTAATTTGGGTCAGGTGCAGAATAATTTGGAGCAGGTAACCGCTGCCCAGATAGCTAAAGACTTGAGCGGCGATCGCCAACCCGACTGCCCAAGGGGCTAGCTTTTGAAGGGTTTGCCAGGATTGTTCTAAAGAAGCAAGCTGAGGGATAAGCAAATGGACTGCCAGGCCCAACACAACCAACAAGCTGAGCTTCTGCCAGGAAAAACGACCAAACAGCTCGCGGAATAATTTTATCAAACCTTTGCTCCAAAAGCTCGATAAAACCAGCGCTTGGTGAATTCGGCCATGATCAGGTAAACCAGGGCAATGGAGATCATCACAATCAGAGCAGCCGGTGGTAGAGGCACCAGGCCCATAATCCCAGCCAACGGCGAATAGGGCAGAAATAAGGTGGCAATCCCAACCAAACCGGTCATCAGAATCATCGCTCGAGACGGATGGCTCTTTCCAAGCGCCAGGCGCGTCCGTAAAGCAAAAACCACGATTGTGGCTGAGAGAACCGATTCGAGAAACCAACCGGTATGAAATACCGCTTCGTTCGCTTTTAAGATCCACAGCAATACCCCAAAGGTTGCCAGGTCAAAGATAGAAGAGAGCGGGCCAAAAATGAGCATGAAACGTTGAATGTACTGGACATTCCAGCGGTGTGGGCGTTCCACAAAGGTAGGATCTACATTATCATTTGCGATCATCATCTCGGGTAAATCGGTCAGGAAATTTATCAGTAAGATCTGCTTGGGGAGCATCGGCAAAAATGGCAAAAAGAGTGAGGCGACCGCCACGCTGAACATGTTGCCAAAATTTGCACTGGTGGCCATATATACATATTTTAGCGTATTGGCAAAAGTTTTCCGGCCCTCAATGATTCCTTCATGTATCACCGAGAGATCGTTTTTAAGCAGCACAAAATCTGCCGCTTCTTTGGCCACATCCACCGCGTTATCAACCGAAATGCCCACATCAGCGCTATGCAAGGAGGGGGCATCGTTGATTCCATCCCCCATATAACCGACTACATGACCCGTTTTTTTCAAAGCCAGGATGATACGTTCTTTTTGATTGGGATCAACCTCGGCAAAAATCGTGGTTTTTTCCGCGGCATGCCAGAGGGCTTCATCACGAAGATTATCCAACTGGGCACCGTTTAATATGAGCGCTTCCTTCAGCCCCACGACTTCAGCAGTGTGCCGAGCCACCAGGTGGTTATCGCCGGTGATAATCTTTAACTGGACCCCTAAGCGCGCCAGATCGGCAATGGTATCTTTAACACCTAGCTTGGGCGGGTCTAGGAATAATAGAAAACCAGTAAAGATCAATTCGCTTTCATCATTGGCAGAGTAAGAATGCACAGCCCCATCTACAGGCTTACGGGCCAGCCCCAATACACGGTAACCCTGTTCACTCCACGCCTCGTACCGGCTGCGGATTTGCACTTGAGGAGCAGTTTGCAAAGGCACGACCTTTCCTGCCCAATCGACTTGAGTGCAAACGGAGAGAAGATTTTCCAACGCCCCCTTAGTAACCAGGGTTGTTTCATCGTCCTGGTGAATCACCACACTTAATCGTTTGCGAACAAAGTCATAAGGGATTTCATCCACCTTCTCAACCGCTTTACACTCTGAAGGTGCTTTTATCGAAATAGCCTCATCCAGGGGATTAGCCAGGCCAGTTTGGAAACGGGCATTCAAAGCTGCCAGACGGAGCACTTCATCCGAATTTTCCCCTTCCGGATTGACGGCAGCGTCAAGCTGAACCACCCCCAATGTTAGCGTACCGGTTTTGTCTGTACACAGGATATCCATACTACCAAAGTTCTCAATTGACTCCAGGCGACGAACGATCACCCCGCGTTTTGCCATTGACTGCGAGCCTTTCGAAAGATTGATATTAATAATCGCAGGTAATAGCTGGGGTGTCAAACCCACTGCCAAGGCAATTGAGAAAAGCAGCGAGTCCAGTGGCGCTTTATGAAACAAGATGTTGAAGAAAAAGATGCCCAATACCAACAGGAACATTACCTCGGTCAGCAGATAACCGAGATGCTTAACCCCGCGTTGAAACTCGTTCTCCGGTGGGCGGAGAGTCAACCGGCCAGCAATCTGACCAAAGGCAGTGCGAGAGCCAGTTTCGATCACCAAGCAACGTGCGCTTCCGGAACGAACATTGGTGCCCATGAATACGGAATTGCTGCGCTCAGCCAGGCTGGACTGTGCAGCCACCACGCCAGGCGCTTTCTCAACTGGAAAGGTTTCACCCGTCAGTACTGCCTGGTTTACAAAGAAGTCTTTTGCCTCAATAAGGATACCATCCGCCGGGATCAGGCTGCCGGCAGACAGCAATATGACATCGCCTGGAACTATCTGTTCCACCGGGATAGCGTTTTCCTGGCCATCCCGCACGACGCTGGCTCGCAAAGTCAGGCTGGCGCGCAGCTTCTCGGCTGCGTTGTGAGCGCCATATTCTTGCCAGAAGGAGAGGGTGGCGCTGCCAAAAACAATCAGTAAAATGATGACCGCATCTGCCCAATCTTTTAGGAAAGCGGACAGCAGCGTGGCCAGGATCAGGATGAGCAGAATGGGACTCTTGAATTGATTCAGAAACAGCCCCAGGGGCGTAATCTTCGCGCGTACCTGAAGACGGTTAGCGCCGAACTGGGCCAGGCGTACCTGCACCTCTGCCGAGGTCAACCCCCGATCCAGGTCACTCTTCAGTGAACTAGCCGCATCCTCCGTACGCTGGTTCCAAAAAACTTCACGGGCAATAATTGAGTCTGGCATCCGGAACTCCATTTGGAAGTCTTTAACCCGAGTATACTCCTCCCTCGAAAAATCAGCACCCTATTCACGAACCGAGCGAGCCGAATTACCAACCAGGGCCTGTTACGGCGGTAGGGAACGCCGCTCACGGTCTAATCTGATACAATATATATACAATATCTTGACATTAATTGGTTAATCCGGTATATTTATCGCATGAACAGTGCAACCTTCCTCACCAGTTGGCCGCTCAGCCTGGGACAGGGCAGCGGCACCGCCCTATTCGTGCGCTCGTTGCTCCAGGCGCTTGAAGCCAGTGGAACCCAGGTCGAGCTGATCAATCCATCCCTGGATAGCTCAGATTACTCGCGCTTCACCTTCGAGCGGCTGTGGTTCAACATTCAGGTGGCCTCCGATCCGCGCGTCCAGCGCGCAGACTGGATCCTGGGTATCGACTACGACGGCTTTGCCATCCCGCGCCGGGCAGACCAGCGCTTCATTGCCACTGCCCGGGCGGTCTTCGCCGACTTGGTGGACACCGAGCCCGAGCCGTTCCACAGCATGTTGAAGACCCAGGCGTTTTTTGAGGGCCACAACCTGCGCGCCGCCGGGCTGGTCATCACCCCCAGCCAATACGCCCGCCGGAAAGTAGTCGAATACTACCAGGTAGAGCCTGAGAAAGTGCATGCCATCCCCAACGGGATCGACCTGCCAGCCTGGGATCGCCTGTGGGACTCGCTCCCAGAACCCGACCCGAACCGCCGACCGACGATTTTGGCGGTTAGCAAGCTCTACCCGCGCAAGAAAATCGGCGTCCTGGTGCAGGCCGCCCCGCGGATCGCTGCACGCTATCCCGACCTGGAAGTGCGGATTGCCGGCGGCGGATTTGAGTGGGAAGCGCTGCAGCACCTGACCGACCAGGCCGGCGCCCGCCCCTACATCACTTGGCTGGGCGATATCGATGATCGCCGCCAGGTAGTCGCCGAATACAAGCGCTGCCATGTCTTCACCCACCCCAGCATCCAGGACGCGTTTGCCAATGTCTGCCTGGAGAGCATGGCCTCGGCCCGGCCGCTGGTGGTGGCAGATGCCGCCAGTATGCCGGACATGGTGCACGCGGCCGGCAGCGGCCTGGTCGTGCCGCCCGAAGACCCCGACGCCCTGGCAGAAGCCTTGATCGCCCTGCTCGACGATGAAACTCGCCGCCAGGAAATGGGCGCCAACGGCCGGCAGTTCGCCCAAACGATGACCTGGCAGCGCACCGCCCAACAATTCATCGACCTGGTTCAAAGTTGAGGTAGGTATGACCAAAATCACCACCCTGCGACGATTTGAATTTTCAGCCTCCCGCCAGCTCACCGGCGGCAAGCTGCACGGCAATAATTTCTCTGGCTGGGCCGGAGTCAGCGGGAAGATCGAGCCGCTCACCGGCATGCTGATCAATATCGTTACCCTGAAAGCCATCCTGAACCGGGCGCTCGACCGCTATGACCACCGCAACCTGAACACTTCGCTCGGCCTGGAAGATGCCAGCAGCCTGGCAGTCGCCGTCTCGCTGTGGGAAGACCTCGGCCTGGAGATGCCGGAAGGCGTCTCCCTGACCCACCTGGAGTTGTCGGAGATGGGCGAGCACGCCGCCCTGGTCACCCCCCAGGAGTGCCTGTTCATCGCCCGGGGCGGCTTTTCGGCTGCCCACCGCACCCATGCCCCGCGCCTCAACCCGGCCGATAACCAGCGCCTGTACGGGATCTGCAACAACCCGGCCGGGCATGGCCACAACTACCAGGTCGAG
>CAZAGA010000016.1:0-20593 GCA_964484335.1 uncultured Anaerolineaceae bacterium | reverse complement strand
TGGCCAGCCAGATGCGCTGCGATCCGGCCCGGCCCGACCTGGAGACCGACACGCCGATCCTGGTGCTCGACCTGGAACAGGGGCTGCAGGCTCGCCAGGCCGAGCTGACCATCCTGCTCCTGGACGGAAGCCAGGCGGATTTTTCTGCCGAGAAAGCCCTCGCCCACCAGTTGGCCGATGCCGGGAAACGCGTGCTGGTGTACATCGTCCAGGAGACGCAGGCGGCCGGCGGGCGAACCCCGCCCCCGGTGTTGCCCTGGAAGCCCCGCTACCTGCTGGCCGGTCCAACCAGCGACCTGGCTTTTTTGCGCGACAAATTTGCCCCGCAAGTGATCCGGATGCTACCGGACAGGCTACTCTCCCTCGGGCGCAACTTGCCCTTCTTCCGGCTACCGATCGCTCACCACCTGATCAGCGACGCCGCCCAATCCAACGCGGCCTATTCATTGGCCACCGGCCTGGCCGAGGTTGTGCCGGTCCTGAACATTCCCCTGGTTTTCACCGATACGATCCTACTTACCAAAAACCAGGCTTTCCTGGCTTATAAGCTCGGCTTGGCGTTCGGCTTCTCGACCGAGTGGAAGAATTACCTGGCCGAGTTTAGCGGGGTGCTCGGTTTTGGTTTTCTCTTCCGCCAACTGGCCCGGATGCTGGTCGGCCTGATCCCCGGCT
Source organism: uncultured Anaerolineaceae bacterium (assembly GCA_964484335.1). Taxonomy (GTDB): domain Bacteria; phylum Chloroflexota; class Anaerolineae; order Anaerolineales; family UBA4823; genus CAZAGA01. Next base: position 19,921 of record CAZAGA010000016.1, on the reverse strand, counting down.
TCGGGATCGTCCCCAAGGTTGCGGTGTCGTATGCGGGGACAACGGTCGTCGGCAACTCGATCCTGCAGTGGTACCTGACTGGGCGGCATGTCTCCGGCAGCCAGCTCAAGTCGGCCTACCAACAGGCGTATCTGAAGGGCAAGCAAGTCGCCGCCAAGCTGCGACCCGGGCGCAAAGCCAAGGCCCTATCAACCGGAGCAGCGCCTGAAAAACCAGCCTTGAAACCTGGCAAGACCAAGGCCCGCCCAAAACGTACCCCACAAACCTGCCCCGGCTGTGGGCAGGTCAGCGCGAAAGACGCTCGCTTCTGCCAGCACTGCGGGCAGGCGCTGGAGAGCAGCCCGGCGAAATAGTTAAAGGCAGCGATTCAAATGGCTTACCAGCCTCTGTCAAACCTGCGGGGTGGGTGGGGTGTTACCCGAGTGTTGCCCTATCTATTAACCATCTGCCTCTCGGCAATAGTCACCCTGGGGCTGTACTTTTTCCAAGCGACAATCAACCCAGCGATCGCGGCTTTATTGTTCCTCCTGCCGGTTGGCCTGAGCACCGCCTTATGGGGTTTAGGCCCGGGCGTGACCGCTTCGTTGGCTGCCTTCCTGGCTTTCAATTACTTCTTCATCCAACCGTATTACACCTTGATGGTGCACCGCACGCAAGATTTACTGGCGCTGTTGGTTTTCCTGGTCGTGGCGGTGGTAATCAGCCAGTTAGTCGGGCGGGCCCGCTCCAGCGTAGCCCAGGCGAACGATCGGGAGCGCCAGGCCGTCTGGCTATACGAATTCAGCAACCTGTTAGGCGGGCTACATGGCGAGCATGAGATTGCCCAGGCGATTTGCGACCAAACCCTGGCCACCTTCCAGGCTGACCGGGTCGAAGTTTTCATCACCCGCCCCCCCGAGCGCAACCCGATCAATATCGGCCGTTCCAACCAGGGCGGCGAAGGCCGGGTTATCCAGGCCGACACGCCTCAGCTGGTAATCCCGCTTCAGACCGTGCGCGGCCTGTTGGGAGAGATCCGCCTGTGGCGCGCAGCAACGCCGCTCAATCCAGCCGAAGAGCGCCTGCTACGCACCTACGCCAGCCAGGTCGTCCTGGCGATCGAACGCGCCCGTTTGCTGCAAACCGAGACGCGGGCGCAAATCCTGGAAGAAAGCGACCGCCTGAAAACCTCTCTGTTGTCATCCGTTTCACATGAGCTGCGTACCCCGCTGGCCACGATCAAGGCCGCGGTTTCCAGCCTGCGCAGCCAGACGGTAGACTGGGACACCGAAGCCCGCCAGGAGCTTCTGACGACCGTCGATGAAGAAACCGATCACCTCAACCAGCTGGTTGAAAACCTGCTCAACATGTCACGCATCGAAGCCGGGGTGCTAAAACCCAACCTGGAATGGAACAGCCTGGATGAAATCCTGGCCAGCGTGCTCAGGCGGTTCCAAAAGCCAGCCCAACTGCCTACCCACCCGATTGATATTTCCCTACCCGATGACCTGCCGTTGGTCCCGGTCGATTTCCTGCAACTGGAACAGGTCTTCACCAACCTGATCAGCAACAGCATGAAATATTCACCCGAAGGCAGCCTGATCCACATCCAAGCCTGGGTAAACCAGGCCGGCGAGCTGCAAGTCCAGGTCAGCAATCAGGGTCCGCAGGTCCCAGCCGAGCATCTGGAGCAGATCTTCGAGAAATTCCACCGGATCACCGCCGCCGAGCGAATTACCGGGACTGGCCTGGGCCTATCGATATGCAAGGGAATTATCGAGGCGCACCGGGGAAAGATCTGGGCAGAAAATCATCCTTCTGGTTTTGGGTTCAACTTTGTCCTGCCGCTCAAGACCGCTCACAGCACGCCAGAACAGGCGCACAACGCTCCGAAGCTCGTCGAGGATTCAAAATGACAACCCAAACTCACATCCTGGTGATCGACGATGAACCCCAAATCCTGCGCGCCCTCAATACCATCCTGACTGCAAAAGGATTTCGGGTTTCGACAGCCAGGCGCGCCGAGGAGGGGCTAACGTTGGCGACCGCCCTGGAGCCAGATCTGATCATCCTGGACCTGAGCCTGCCGGACCTGGATGGGATCGAAGTCACCCGGCAACTGCGCGCCTGGAGCCAGGTGCCGATTATTATTCTCTCGGTCCGCGATAGTGAGCGAGATAAGGTCGCTGCGCTGGACAAAGGCGCCGATGACTACCTGACCAAGCCTTTCGGGATTGAAGAGTTGCTGGCGCGCATCCGGGTCGCCCTGCGCCATGCCGCTAACCCAAAAGACACCCTGCGAAGTATGGTGAAGGCGGGTTCGATCACGATTGACCTGGCCAACCACCTGGTCACCCGCAAGGGCGAAGAAGTCAAGTTGACCGCCACAGAGTTTAACCTGCTGGCTTACCTGGCCCAAAACGCCGGCCGGGTGCTGACTCACCAGATGATCCTGACCCAAGTTTGGGATCCTGCCGACCGCGATCATGTTGAATATTTGCGCGTTTTCATCCGACAGTTGCGTAAGAAATTGGAAGATACGCCCGACCAGCCACAAATTATCATCAATGAACCTGGTATCGGTTATCGATTTATTACAGAAGATTAATATACCCAAATAACTAAAAAGCCAGCCAGGGAATCTTATTTTTTTTTTATTCTTGTGATGGCGATTTTTGTTTGATTTTTATACCGATTCCCTAAAATTAATCCGGTTCAGTATCCATGGTAAACAACCTAGATCCGGATTATTTTTATGATGAATCAACCGAAAAATGAAATCTTCTCAATAAAACTTTCTTCTGGTGATGTTCAGAAGCCTAGGACGGCTAACCAGGGGATTGAATACAACCCAGCTGCAACCAGCCATCTCAAACAAGAACACGAGTTTACTCAGAGACTATTCAATCAACAATCCATCCTAGGGCAACGATTCATTGAAAATCAAGCGAGCCAAGTAGCTGAGGCGTATATCCTACGCCAACCGCAAATACGTTTTGTTTTTCCAAGCGAAATACTAGCCACGAGCGGCTCTTCTAAAGGCTTTCAAATATTGATGCTGGCCCAGGAAGAACAGCAACAGATTATCGGTGGGCTGGTCGAACGTCTAGCCCATAACGATACCCGCTGGTTACTGAAACAGCGGTTTGCGGAATTAGAAGCTTCCTCAAAGCCCAGTTTGGTATTGGCCGCCCAGATCATGCGTTACGCGATCGCTGCAACCTTGGTCCATCGTATGCTGCCAGCCGGACGTACTGTTACCTATCAATTTATCGAAGGAGAAGATATTCCAAGCCTACCGGATGACCGGCAATTACCCGATGGAGCCCTAACCGATCCTGGCGATTCAATTCCTCAACAAGATGAAAAAGATGGAAAGGATCAACTCCAGATCCCCTATGTGCTAGCAGCACAGCGATTTTATCTTCCACAATGGATTGCATTTGATGCTGCTAACCAATTGCTAGTGAGCTCACTGGAGGAGGCAAAATCGCATCTCCATTCGATGCGCCGCTATCTGGAAATATTACATTCGGCAGTTGCTTTAGCACCTTACATGGTCGCTGATCCCACTTTTCAACAAAAACGATATGGTATCTTAGGCCAGTACATCAACCAAGGCCGATGCTATGCTGCCTTCGAGGTTCAACACATCATTCAAAAAATCCAACAAAGGGCGTCTAGCAACGAGCTCAATCGAGGGTTGAGCTTGAATTTACCATATTTCGATGATCAAGCGCTGGAAGTTCGCCTTTATTCAATTGATGTAATCCCTGGTGGGCGGATCATGTTTATCCCAGCCTTCTTGGTTCTCTCTATTCGTCAAGAGAGAGCAAAAGTCGCTCAGGACACACGCTTAAGCCCCTCCACTCGCAAGCATTTACTGCTTAACTTGGAAATTCTAGAAACAGCTTTCAGCAGATAGCTTTTCTACCGAACTCTTTAATTTCACCCCAAAAAACATTAAGGACATCTCTGATGGTATTCTCTCTCATTCTTTTATTGATTGTTCTAATCATTGCGATGCGCCTGTCGCCCCGCGAGAAAAAAGAGCACGCCCATGTTCATGGCGCCGGCCAAATTGGCCTCCTGGCAGCAGTAGCTCTGTTCGGGGTAGATTACTTTACCTCGTTCTACTATGGCACCGGCGAGATGATGAGCGCCTTACACCCATATGGATTGCAAAAATATGGCTATCTGACCGCTATCTTTATCAGCCTGTCAAGCCTGGTGTTTGGAGCTCTGTACATGTATTCCTTGGGAATATTCAATGAAGGCGGCGGTTCCTATACCGCATCAATGCGGTACCTGGCACCGACATTGAGCCTGATTGTTGCCGTAGTCTTGATCCAGGATTACACCTTAACCATTGTTGTTTCGGCGCTCTCCGGTGGTGACCAACTGCTTTCAATCCTGGGTTGGTATGGTCGGCATTGGTGGCTTCACTTTGCCATTGGAGCTTTGTTAGCCACAGCAACCTGGTATCTGACCATCCGAGGGCGGGGCGAGTCTGCCCGGATTGTTTTCACCTTGCTAGCGGTCTTTATTATGCTCAGCCTGGTGTTGGCAGTTGGTTTGCTGATTGCTCACTTCAAAGAAGTCCCTGCTGTGGTCGCAAACGAAAATGTTCAACCCGTAAGCATTGGACAGGCCCTGTATCACCTGCTGACAGCAGCCATGAAAGGTATGGTGGCCTTAAGCGGTTTGGAAGCGATGTCGAACGGTATCCAATTTGTGATTGACGAGGATGTCAGCCTGGTGAAATGGGGAAAACAGCGTTTGCCAAAATTTAACAGCTTATGGAATTTTTACAGTGGCAAATCGGGCATCGGGCGGTTTGTTCAAACTTCATTCCTGTTCTACGGTGGTCTTACCACCTTGTTCTTGACCACCTTCGCGATCCGGTTTAATGTTTTTGATGGAACGCTGGGCCGTACGTTGGTGGGTAATCTGGCTTGGATTGGTTTTAACCAGGTGCCGGGTGGAATCATCCTGTACTGGGTTTACCAGGTACTAGCCGTAGCTTTGTTAGCCGCGGCTTCTATGACCGCCCTACAAGATGCCCAGGCAACCGAATGGCGCGATGTGGCTATCGGCGAGATTCCGGAAGCAATTGTTTATCGAGATCCTCGCGGAACCTTCACCCGCTCAGTTACAATCACTTTCCTGGTTGCAGTTTTAATCATGTTCGCGGTGCGCGGCCGAACCACTGCAGCTGTGCCATACTATGGGGTAGGCGTCTTCATGCCAATCATGATCATGGGCCTTGCTGCGCGTAAACATATTCTCAGCCATTACACCGGGCGAATTCGCAAATGGGGCGCAATGGCAGCAAGCCTTGCTGCTGTCCTGGCTGGTATTGTTTTTATCGGCCAGATCATTGGAAAATGGGAGGAAGGTGGATGGGCGGTGTTAATTTCCTTTAGCCTGCTGGCATTAACAGCTCATGGATTACTGCTCTCCCCCTTGGGATTCCGCGAGCCCAAGCAAATTCACCGCATCGTACGGGATAAAGCCCGGGTGCGCGGTGCGATGGCATCCATAGTTGAATGGCAATCACTTAGGATGCAAGAGTATCGCTACCAGCTCTTGTCGTTGATCGCCCAGGGGTTTGAGCTGATCGGCATCCGCCGTCCAATGCGCTTCGAACCCAAGCCGGTAGAAGCAGGCGATTATGATCATGCCTTGCATATCGATCATCCAGATGCTCCCTCCATACTGGCCCAGTATCTTGATCCACCGTCGGATCGGCCACAATCTTAAAAAACCCCACGGCATAGGGCAATACTCAGCCTTGGAGATGATTGCGGATTTTGAATCCGGTCTCCAATTCGACAGTTCTCCTCAATGCTGGAGCGGATAGATTGTTACAGATGTACAGGAGTGATGACACTCATGCTAGTCGAAATTTATGAATCCTGATATGATTCGCCTTGGGTTGATCGCACAGGTTTAAGTTCACAGTTCTCGCCAATAGACTAGAAAGCAGATAATTATCCATGATCGACTCTTTTAGCCGCTTGCAATCAGATTATGAGGCCATACAAGCGCTGTTTCAGACTCAACCGCCGATTATCCAGCGCTTTTTTGAGACCCAGGCCAGCCAAATCGCCGAGGCTTTGATTTCGCGCCAGCCACAGGTGCGCTTCAGCCTGCCCGACCGCCTGGTTTGTGAAACGGCAAGCGGGAAGATATCGCTGAGCCAGGTACCGGCTGAAATGCGCGAGCAACTCGCCGGCGGGCTGTTTGACCGGCTGACCCGGGCTGAAATCCGGGTGGTCTTCCGGCAACGAATTTCCGAGTTGGAAGAAGCCAACCAACCGGCTGTGGCAGCCGCTGCCCGGCTGATCCGCCATACCACCTCGCTACACATGGTGCACAACATGCTGCCCTCGGGCCGCTCGGTGCGCTACCAGGCCGCGCCAGGCGAAGAAATCCCAACCATCCCGGTCAAAGATGAGCTGGAGCCCGAATCAGCCATTACCGCTGCTACCGACGCAATTGCCGAGGAGGGAACAGGCGAGAACGGGCGCGGCGAGCTATTGGTACCGTATGTCCCGGCTGCCCGGCGCTTTTACCTGCCCCAGTGGGTAGCTTTCGACGACCAGGGAAATTTGCTGGTTGGATCGGTGAACGAAGCCGAAGCGCACGTGGCATCAATGCAGCGCTACCTGGAAATCCTTCATGCCGCGGTCGGGCTGGCTCCGTATATGGTGGTTGAATCCCAATACCAGGAAAAGCGCTATGGCATGCTCGGCCAGTTAATTAACCAGGGTCGAGCCCTGGCGACATTCGAAACAGAAGAAATTATCCGGGTGATTCAACAGCGCGCTTCAGCGAATGACCTCAACCGCGGGCTCAGCTTAAGCCTGCCCTACTTTGATGACCAGGCGCTGACCACTAAGACCCACGATTTCGATGTGATTCCAGCCGGAAGGATCATGTTTACCCCAGCTTTCGTCGTCCGCGCGGCGCGCGAAGAGCAGGTCAAAGTTGCCCAAGATACCCGCCTGAGCCCATCCACTCGCAAGCACCTGTTTGCCGAGCTGACCCGGCTTGAACAGGCTTTCAAACGCTCGAATTAATCCATTGAGGTTCTCAATGTGCGATTGGGTAGTGCTGATTTCCTTCTCATTCCTGGTGCTGGCGGCTCATCCCCTGCCGATCTCACCAGCCGGCCTGCGCGATCCAGTCCAAATCCACCGCATCGTGCGCGAGAAAGCGCGCGTCCAGGGCTCGATGGGATCGATTGTCGAATGGCAATCCCTAAAAATCCGGGAATAACGCCATATTCATCGCAGCCAGTTCCTGATTTGGACGACGCAGTTCTTCAGCCCGTTCGGCCTCCGGCGGCCTTTGCGTTATGAAGTACGACCGGTTACGGCGGGTGATTATAATCATGCAGTGCATGTCGATGATACCAATGCTCCTTCATTTTTGGAGGCAAACCTGACCGAAAGAACCAACCTGAATTGGGCGGAAAGCCCAAGGAGACGACCGCCAGCCCAAAAAGCTAAGCCCAGCGCCTGGCTGTGCGATAAGTAATGGAAAACGGCCCGATCTATAGCTTGCGCGTCGCAGAAGTTTTCCGCGCCCTGGATACCTCCCCGAACGGCTTGACCCACGAGGAGGTTTCTGCGCGCCAGCAGCTGTATGGTAGCAATTTGATCTCCCAACCGCCACGCACCTCGCTGTGGGGGAAACTGTTCATCCACCTCACCCACCCCATGGCGCTCTTGCTCTGGGCTGCCAGCGGGATGGCGCTGGCAGCGCACCGGCCAGAAATCAGCCTGGCGATCCTGATCGTGATCCTGATCAATGCCGGTTTTTCATTCTGGCGGGAATACCGCGCCGAGCAAGCGATTTCCACCCTGCATCGCCTGCTACCAGCCTATGCCCGCCTGCGCCGCGCCGGCGGAGAAACCTCCGTGCCAGCCGACCAGGTGGTACCCGGAGATATCCTGATCCTGGCCGAAGGCGACAACATCCCGGCAGACGCCCGGGTGATTGAAGAATACGGCCTGCGCACAAATAACTCCACCCTGACAGGCGAAGCAGTGCCAGCCCGCAAGGCCGCCGACGCTTCGTTGAGCCAGGGGATCAGCGAATTAGAACGCCCCAACCTGGTCTTTGCCGGCACTTCGGTCGTATCGGGCACTGGCCGGGCGGTGGTTTACGCCACCGGGATGCTGACCCAGTTTGGCCGGATTGCCCGCCTGACCCAGCAGGTTAGTGAAGGTCCCAGCCAGCTCCAACGCGAATTGGTGCGGATCACCCGCTTGCTGGCCTTGGCGGCTGTCGGCCTGGGGGCGTTGGTCTTTTCTGTCGGCCTGTCTAACCTGAATTTCGCCCCCTTTGAAGCCTTTCTCCTGGGGATCGGGGTGGTTGTAGCTACCCTGCCGGAAGGGTTGCCAGCCATCGTCACCCTCTCCCTGGCAGCTGCCGGGCAGCGCCTGGCCAGTATGGGCGTACTGGTCAAAAAGCTCTCCACCATCGAAACACTGGGAAATGTCTCGCTGATTGCCACCGATAAAAGCGGCACCCTGACCCAAAACCAGATGACCGTCCGGGCGATCTGGGTGGGCGGGCAGAGCATTTCGGTCAGCGGCGCAGGTTACGAGCCTGTCGGCGAGCTAGATCCCACACCAGCCACGCCGCAAGCCAGCCAGGACTTGCACCAGCTCCTAAAGGCGGCTTTGTTGAGCAACAACGCCAGGATCCTGCCGCCTTCGCTTGAAAAGCCAGGCTGGTCTTGCCTGGGCGACCAAACCGAGGCCGCGCTTAAAGTAGCCGCAATGAAATGCGGTCTGGAAGAACAGCAGTGCAACGAAGGTTATCCGCGCTTGCATGAAATTCCATTTGATGCCCGGCGCAAACGGATGAGTACGATCCATCGCCTGCCGGTCCAAGAACAAGCCCATGGGCAAGGGTTGATTGTCTTTGTCAAGGGCGCCCCGCGCGAAATCCTCCAGCTCTGCACCCAGCTCCGGGTCGATGGACAGACGATTCCGCTTGATGCCAGCTGGCGGGCTAAAATCATCCAGGCAATTGATGAATATTCGAGCAGCGCGCTGCGCGTCCTGGCGCTGGCCCAGCGTACCCTGCCCGAACCGAGCGCATCGCGCCCAATAAGCAGCGGCCCGACCTACGCTATAGAACGGGTCGAAACCGAGTTGACATTCCTGGGCCTGATGGCCATGCTGGATCCTCCCCGCCCGGAAGTCGCCCGGGCAGTGAAAAATCTGCACCAGGCCAGTGTGCGCCTGGTGATGATTACGGGCGATTATGGCCTGACTGCCGAATCACTGGCACGCCGCGTCGGCCTGTTGAGAACCAGCAATCCGATCATCCTCACCGGTGCAGAACTCGACCAGTTGGATGATTTTGAGCTGAAAGCCTTGCTCGAAAAAGAAGTCATCTTTGCCCGCATGGCGCCTGAGAATAAGCTCCGCCTGGTGGCAGCCTTCCAAGCCCAGGGCCACGTTGTAGCTGTCACCGGTGATGGGGTTAATGATGCCCCCGCGCTGCGCAAGGCCGATGTTGGGATCTCGATGGGCCGGGTCGGTACCGATGTCGCGAAAGAAGCTGCCGACATTATCTTGACCACCGATAACTTCGCGGCCATAGCCAGGGCAATTGCCGAAGGCCGGGCGATTGTCGAAAATTTGCGCAAGTTCATCACCTATATTTTTTCCAGCAATGTCCCCGAAATCCTGCCCTTCCTGCTGACTCCTTCGGGAGCAATCCAGTTTTCCTGGACAGTGCTGCAAATCCTGGCAATTGACCTGGGAACGGATCTTTTCCCAGCCCTGGCCCTGGGCGCCGAGAAACCTGAGCCGGGGGTGATGCGCCGCCCGGCGCGCAAACGCGGCAGCCCGTTGCTCGATTCGAGCTTGCTGGTGCGCGCCTTTCTTTGGCTGGGGCTGATCGAAGCCATCTTATGTTATGCCGGCTACATCGCTGCCTTCGCCTTCTCAGGCCATATCGAACTGCTCGACATCCCCTCCCTGGCCCAGATTCCCTTCCCCCGCCTGTTCGAGATTCCAGCCGGGGAGATCAACCAACTAGCTGCGACGGTCTTTTTCGCCGGTGTTGTAACTGCTCAAATTGGGAATGCCTTTGCCGCTCGCAGCGAGCGGGCGCGCGGACGCTGGCTGGGCTGGTTGAGCAATCGCACTTTGCTCCTGGGCATCCTGGTCGAGATGCTGATTGCTCTGCTGCTGATTTATTCGCCGCTGAACCATTTTTTCGGCCTGGCACCCCTGCCACCGCTGTTCTGGTTGGGTCTGGCCCCGTATGCACTCATTATTTATGCACTTGACTGGGTTCGAAAAAGCTTGCTGCGCCGCAGGCGGAGCACACAACTGGCCATTGAGCCCCAAGTTTGAAACGGTTAGGTTCGATCCACTTCTCAGGAGTAAAACCATGCCAGAGCTTTGGATAAATTTGATTAAAATAAACTCAGGACGTTGTTCATCCGTTTGGGGAGGGTCGCGCGTATGAAAGTGATCATTATGGGTTGTGGACGAGTCGGTGAGCAAGTCAGCCTGCTGATGTCCAATGAAGGTCATGAAGTTGTGGTCATCGACCAGGATGCTGAAGCATTAGCCCGCTTGGGGCCGGACTTTCGCGGCAAACGCATCAAAGGGATCGGCTTCGATCGCGATATCCTGCTCTCGGCCGGGATCGAGCAGGCAGATGCCTTTGCAGCCACCAGTTCGTCCGATACGGCCAATATTATTGCCGCCCGAATCGCCCGGAATGTCTTTCGCGTCCCGCGCGTAGTGGCACGCCTGTTCGACCCACGCAAGGCGGAAATCTATCGCCGCCTGGGCTTGATGACGATTTCATCCACCACCTGGGGCGCCGAGCGCATTCACGAACTGATTATGCATTCCGATCTGGATCCGTTGCGATCTTTTGGCAATGGCGACGTTCATTTACTGGAGATTGAAACGCCCTACCACCTGGTCGGGCGGATGGTCAAAGACCTGAACATCGCCGGCGAGATCTACGTCGTCGCTATTACTCGCCAGGGCCGGGCATTCTTGCCCATGCTGGGCGCTGAACTACGGATTGGTGATCTGCTGCACCTGGTGGTCCTGGCTTCGGCCATGCACCGCCTGGAAGACTTACTCAGTTAGGCGGAGGGAGAAAAACCATGTTTGTTATTATTGTCGGCGGCGGACGGACTGGCATGCAACTGGCGAAAACCCTGCTGAACGAGGGTCATCAGGTCAAAGTGATTGAAAACCGGGCTACGATCCTGGAGCGCCTGGCGGGTGAACTCCCCGCCAGTGCGATCGTCCCCGGCGACGGCAGCTCTCCGGGCGTCCTAGAGGCGGCTCAAATTGAGCAAGCCCAGGTCCTAGCTGCGGTGACAGGCGACGACGAGGACAACCTGGTAATTACCACCCTGGCGCGTTATGAGTTCCATGTTCCGCGCATTATCGCCCGGGTTAACAATCCCAAGAATGCCTGGCTCTTCAACACCGAAATGGGTGTGGACGTGGCGCTCAACCAGACTGACATCCTGGCAAAAATGGTCGCCGAAGAAATGTCGCTCGGAGATATGATGACCTTGTTGAAATTGCGCAAAGGCGAGTATTCGGTGGTTGAGGAGAAAGTCCACCCCCAGGCAGTCGTGGCTGGCAAGGCCTTGCGCGAAATCCCCCTCCCGCCCGAGTGCGTTTTCGTGGCTATCCTGCGTAAAGGTGATTTGATCGTCCCGCATGGAGATACCGTCCTGCATCCGGTCGATGAAGTCATCGCCCTGGTCCATGCCAGGCATCTGAAGGAACTGGCGGCTTTGCTCGGCCCGCCAGCCTAAAAGTGTAACCGGCGTTGCAGGAGCACACCCAACGTAGCGGTAGAAAACCCACCAGTTATCGCGCCAAACACGCCGATCCCAGCCCCAATCCAGCCGACCAGCAGGCCTGCCAGTCCGCCGGCTGCCAGGCCGCACAAACCGCCCAGCAAGGCGGCATAGCGCAACCCCAGACGCCCGGCGGGGAAACCCAGCCAGCCCATTGCACCCAAGGGAGCCGCCGGGATCAGGCAAAGCACAATCCCCAACAGCCCGCCGATCAAGCCTCCGCCCAGGGGGGTAGCAACCCGACCATCCAACCCAACGAGCAAGGTTAAAAGTGTCCATCCTAAAAAGGCTCCCAGCGATCCACCAATGATGATCCACGGTAGCAACGGGCCAACCGCCCGAAAAGCCGTCTTGAGTGGAGAAATATCAATCTGGGTCGGGATTTTTCGGATATCCTGCCAACCGCCTGCCTTGGCCTGGACCTGGGTGATACTGCTGACCCGCCCAATCGCATACTGGCTGGTGTCCACCACCAGGGTTACTTCCTGCTCCATCCCTGGCAAGCAGTTGAATACCGGAGGGTTAACTCCAGAATTCCGGATCTGGCTACTGACCTCGCAACGAAAGGCACTGTTTCCTGCATTCCGCACCAGGAAAAGGGCTTCGACCGCCGTCCCCCGAGCAACGGAGCCTAAATCCAGTTCTGGTGGTTCGATTTCGAGCAGCGGAGCCGGCACCAGAACACGGATGCGCAGACGGACAGCGCCGGCCGGGCCAGCATCCAGGGTAAAGGGGATGAGCTGGGGTTTCAGCGAGGGGGTAAGCTGATTGGTATCAATCACCAATTTCAGGATTTGCCGACGGTGCACAGCCAGGGCATCGGGAACAGCTTTGATCCCAGGGGATAAATGCTGTGGCCGGACCAGCAGCGCCCCCGCGCCGCTGTTCAGCACTTCCAGGTCAATCGTCCTTTGGGTACCCCAGGGCAGCTCTCCCACCTCCAGGACAGTCAGCGGGACCTGTAAAACCGCTGGCGGAAGGTTCGGGTTGAGAAAACGCAGGAAAGCATCCAAGCCCAAGTCAGGATCCCGGACCTGACTCTTAATTTGCCCCACGCGACTAGCTAAGTCGTGGCGGTGCATATCCTGCAGCCAGCTTTCCAGGGACTGGTTCGCAAAATAGGTCCGGGCCTCTTCCCAGCGCTGGCTGGCCGCGACTACCAGGTCTAGCGGATCCTGGCTGATTGAGCCATCCTGCCAGTGGAAGCCAATCGATCGGCTGGCGCGGGGTTCCAGGGTCTTGCCAAATTCGCGCGCCGTTGGACGCTGGCGCACATCTGTCGACAAAGCCCGCCGCAAAGCCGCCGCAAAATCGCCTGGCAGCCGATCGAGTTGAGGGAATTTCCCAGGATGGGCCCCCGGGTCATCATCAGTCGCCAGGTGATACAACGTAGAAGCCAAGGCATATACATCCGAGCGGCTCTCAGGCTTGCCGGCGGCCTGTTCCGGGGCTGCATAACCCAGCGTGCCGTATACGCTCGATTTCTGCAATCCAGTCGGCCCGCTCCCGGCAGTTCCAGAGACAGCGAGGCGCGGTGCTTTCGAGGTCCCAAAATCAACCAGCCAGACCGTCCCGGCTTTATCCAGGATCAGGTTGGCCGGTTTTATATCCATGTGGATGACGTTCTGTAGGGTCAGGCTTTCCAATAATTTCGCGGCTTCAATCCCCCAACGGCGGACCTCTTCGATCGAGTAGGGCTTGCCTTTGCGCGGATTCCCTTGTTCGTCAATCCGGGACAGCCCATGCTCCAGGTTCACGCCTTCAATGAACTGCATGACAATATAATGCCGCCCCCCTTCGGTGAAATAATCAAAAACCTGTGGAATGCCTGGGATACTCAGGTTGGCCAGGGTGATCGCTTCGGCCTCAAAGCGGCGCTGCGCCTTGGACTGACCTTGCGGGTCCTTGGAATCATAATATTCCAACATCTCCTTGATCACCACCTTGCGAGCACCGGTGGCGATGGTTTCGTTGGCCAGGTAGAGTGCGCCCATGCCGCCCTTGCTGAGCGGCTGGATTATTTTGAACCGCCCGTTGCGCATTTGGGTCGGGCGCGAGGCAGCGTTCATTCCAGGCACCTGGGCAAGTTTTGGTTCTGCTTAACGGCTATTCTCCACCTCTTCGGGAGCAAAAATCACCAGGTCTTTACCGGTCAACTTTTCCTGGATTTTTTGGGCAACCAAATTCAGGTGACCAGGATGGATCACGTAGTTTAGCTCATCCGCTGGGACGGTCAAGACCGGGCATAACGCAAAGTGGTTGATCCAGTCTTCATATAGCTCATTAAGCTGGCCGAGGTATTCCGCCGTGATCTGCCGTTCATACACTCGGCCGCGCTGTTGGATACGCTCAACCAGGGTCGCCACCGGCGCGCGCAGGTAGACCACCAGGTCGGGCGGAGGCAGGAAATCGACCAGCACCTGGTAAAGATCCCGGTACGAGCCATAATCGCGCTCATTGAGCTGGCCCTGCAGGTACAGATTGCGGGCAAATACCTCAGCGTCTTCATAGACGCTGCGATCCTGGATCGCCGAGGTGGGGTGATCGATCAACTGGCGGTGCATTCGTAAACGTCGGGTAAGAAAGAAGACCTGGGAATGAAAAGCCCAGGTACGCATGTCCTGATAGAAGTCAGCCAGGTACGGATTTTCATCCTGTGGCTCATAAAACGGCTGCCAGTTCAACCGGCGGCACAGCATGGTCACCAGGGTCGATTTTCCGACCCCAATATTCCCGGCTACAGCAACAAATTTTTTCATAGCGGCTCCAGAAAAGCTACGCTTTTACCCTGCTCGTCATCCATCACCAGTGACAGGCGGGTATTGGGACGGAAATCACCCACCCGGATCAACCGCAGACAGGCCGGCAGATTGTAATCGTCGGGCAGGAATTCGGCCAGGCAGCTCGGCGTCTGGTAGAAAAAGGCATGGTTGAATGCAAAATCTTCATCATCGAAATATATTGCCAGCGGATAGATATTCGATTCCACCAGGTCCTGGAAAAAGTGGGTACCGAACGAGGCTTCCGGCGCCGCGCCGATCCCGCGACCGGCCAGCTCGACCAGCGCCCGCGTCCGGTAAATATCGGCATATCCAATCCGCACCCCAAGCTCGGGGTTGGAGGTACCCCAACGGCCTGGCCCAACACAAATAAAAACCGTTCCAGCCAGGGCATTATTCAGGCGGCCGATCGTTCGCCCAAGCTCAGCGCGCACCGCTGAGGTCGGTAGGGCAAAATAATCCTCCGGAGCGACAAAAAGAACATATTCGATCTGATCGACCCGGCCGCGCGGCGCCATCCGCCGGGTAGCGAAGACAATATCCTCTTCAGGCAGCTTGGCAGGCAGGCGAGCTTCGTTCTCTTGCAGGTAGCTCTGCGGCCGGCATTGCAGGATCGTAATTCGCACCGCAGGCTGCATGGCGGTTGGGTCCGTCAGGTGCAGGGTGAATTCGGTATCCACCGGGGCATGATACTGGTGCTCCAGAATCTGCAGCATCCGGCTCAGCAGCTGTGCAGCCGGCGTCCGGCGCAACAACTCATCAAAGGTCAGCACCAGCTTGCTGATATTCCCCTCGCCCGGCATAATCCGCACCGGGGTCAGGTAATCGCCTTGATCCATCTGGGCTATATAGCGCAGCAATGGATAACGCGGCTGCAAGACTTCGGCTACCGGCAGGGAGCGAAACTGGTTCTGTTCCAGGTCAATCAGGTCGACGTACTGCTGCGAGTAGCGTCGAATTTCCTTGGGAGAAGCTTCAGGATGTAGTAGCGGATGGCTCAATGCCACCAGGCGGGGATAATCATTTCCGACCCGGTCAACTGCACGTGTCCCTAATCCCCATACCAGGCGAACAAAGCCATCCTCGCGGCGAATTTGCGGCGACCAGCGATACAGGTTGCGGCTGAAGGCCACCCCGGCGGCATGCGGCAGGTAATACTTCCCGTACGGCTCGCCCTCCACCACCTGGATCAAGATGGCCATGCGCTCGTCGTAATCTTGTAAGCCCTTGGCCCGCCGGTAAAGCAGGGCATCCGGATTTAAAATGCTGGCATAGATCCGGGCAATCGTCCGGGACAGTTCATGCAGGTTCTCTTCTATACTGGCCTGGTTGGGGCAAAAATACGAATCATATTTCCCGGCGAACGAGGTCCCAAAGTTATCTTCCAACAGGCTAGAAGAACGCACGATCAGGGGTTTATTTCCAACCTGGTCCAGGAGGGCGCGGAATTTCTCCATAATATCCGGTGGGAAAATGCCTTCTTCGAAATCCTCCTGGATCTTCGGATACTCGGCCCGGATTTGGTCTTCAAGCTTATATTTCTGGTCGCCCCAGTGCAACAGCCCGTTCAACGCCATGAAGGTGTACATCATATCTGCGCCGACAAAAAAGGACTCCGGAATGGTCAGGCTGTCGCGAATTTGATCATCGCCAAGCTCGTCTAAAATCCTAGCCGCCAGCAGCATCCCGGCGGCCTTACCACCGATTTTGCCGTGGCCAATTTTGCTGTTGCGAATGCGCGCAAGGTCCGCGATCGTGAACCAATCCTTGGCAATCTTGACATACGCCAGTTGGTCGCTGATCAAGGTGCGGATCAGCACCACCTTGATTTCTTGCAGGCGCGCATCAAGATGGGCACGTTCGGCCTTCGGAATCCGCTCAATTGCAAAGGCCTGGTCGAAGAGCATCGTTTGGGGCGCCAACTCCGGGTTGAAGGTCATGCTCAGGTCGAGCGAGGAAGCGCCGCGTTCGCCCAATGTCTCTCGGACGATTTTTTCGAACAGGTCAAAGGGCAGATTATAGGCGAAATAGAAATCAGTCAGGTGGTCGCGCAGGCGCATCAAGCGAATTTCCCAGACATCTGCTGGCTCTTCGAGAAAGGGATCATGCAATCCCTCCTGGGCCTGGGAACGGATTGCTTTCTCGCGCACCTCGGCCTCAAACGCTTGCTGCGAGATCACCCCACGGTTAAAGATCTCTCGCCGCATCCGGGCGCGAATTTGGGTGCTCAGAATAGGGTACTGAGCCAGGGACAGATAAATGTGCAGGGTTCGATCTGAAGGAGCGGAAGGAAGAGCCATACGATTATGCAGTTAAAAGTAGCCTTGCGCGGCCGAAACCGCCAGCCGCGCAAGGAGGATCGGAGCGCTCGTTCTAGCTGCCCAGGTGCATGGGCATGATAACATGCAGATACTCGCCATCCGAAGCTTGCCCCCCAACGGGCACGATCACCCCTGGACTGGTTTCGGAAGTAGTCTCCAAAGCGACGTTGGGCGTCTTGATCACATCCAATACTTCGCGCAGGAAACGGACATTGAAAGCAATCAGCAAATGCGGCCCTTCAATCGTGGCATCCACCTGGTTCTGATTGGATCCGGTTTCATCGGATTGACCGGAAATCTCAACCTGCCCAGGATTCAACTCTCCGCCCGATTTCATATTAATCCTGGCAATGTACGAACCCTCGCGGGCAAAGATCTCCGCCTGTTTGATCGCTTTTAAAAAGGCTGATGTGGAGAGCACTGCCCGGGTTTCACAGCGCCTCGGGATGATTTGCTCGTAATCTGGAAAGACGCCATCAATCAGCTGGGAGACCAGCTCGACGTCGCGTAGGCGAAAGATCACCTGGCCCCGGCCAGGCGGCAGCACCATCGTTACCATCTGGTCACCATCCGTGGCGATCCGAGCCAACTCTGCCATCGCCCGGGCCGGGATGATCGCAGTAATGTCGTGCTCGGCAGGCGCAGACAGGTTTGCCTTGCGAACAGCCAGCCGGAAGCCATCAGCGGCCGCCATGACTACTTTTTTATCCTTCACTTTGACGTAGACGCCGGTCAAAACTGGCCGGGCCTGGTCATCCGAGGCGGCAAAGACCACCTGCTGGATCATGTCTTTCAAATCCACGACGTTGATCTGCAGGCCCTTGCTCAAGTCAACCACCGGCATAATCGGAAACTCTTGCGAGTCGATGCATTTCAAATCGGTGGTCGAAGCGCCTGAACGGATGTTCAGGTTTTGGGTTCGGACGTTCAGGCTCATATCGACCTGTTTATCCGCCAAGGTGCCCACCAGATCGGTGAAGGTGCGCGCCGGAACTGTGGTCGAGCCTTCTTCTTCAACCTTTGCGCCGATCCAACAGGTGATCCCTAACTCAAGATTGGTGGCCGAAAGGCGCAGGCGGCCTTCATCGGTAGCAATCAGCACGTTCGCCAGGACCGGCAAGGTGCTGCGTGGTGAGACTGCCCGCGAGACAATACTCAACCCGCGCGCCAGGTTTTCTTGTAAAACAGTTACTTTCATAAGGCCTCTCCTCAGCAAACAAAAGTTAAGCCGTGATGGATGGGATCATTTCAGCCGGCGAATATTCTGACCTGAGTATACAACGAGAGTGCCAGTTTTACCAGTTAACTTAAGACGCTGGCTATTGAAAGTACTAGTTCGCAACGAGTAGATTATTGAAACAGGCTAGAAGCGATAAAAATCAGCAGCCCGAGGATCAACTCGATGGAAAACAAGGCTGCCATAACGTACACTACCGGCTGCCAAACCGGGCTTTCTCGCCGTGTCGCAACCAGCTCGCCTTCCGCCAGCCTGGCTACCAACTGGGCGGCCTGGCGAGCCATGCTTGGAATAGAATTTGGCCCAGCGGGAAACCAATACCAGTTTTTCGCTGGCTCGGCCAGGACCAAACGCTCTCCAGAATACCCCTGGAGCCATAGACGCAGCGATTCGCTAGGCCGACTGACCATCTCAGCAGTCAGGATCACCGCTCGGGCAGCCGACAGACTGGCATCGGGGACACCCAGGCTGAGCGGGTGAACCGCGACCGGCAGGCCCGGCGCCTGCTTCTGGATCGCCTGGGAGAGCAGCGCGCCGAACTCGCTCTCGTCCGGGGCCAGGATTAGGACCGGGTACTGGGCATACCGCCGGGCCAGGCTCAGCTCCGCTAACTGGTTATCCGCCCGCAGGCAGAACCAGTGATAGCCAAGCAGTGCACCAAACAGCAGCAGCGTCGCGAGCTGCTGCAGCACGATCAGAGACAGGTTATCGGCCGGGTCGCCCAACAGGCTGCGGATCAGTTGGTAGAGCAGGGCTCCAGCGCTGAACATCACCCCCAGGACACCAGCAAACAAGGCCAGGTACAGGTAACTGCGCCGGATCAAGGAGCGCCGGGCTAAATCGCCAGCTTCGCTATCTCTACCAGCTTCCCTAATCGCCAACCGCCAGTGGGTGATCCAAACCGGCAAACCCACCAGCAGCGCTGCAATTGCGCCAGCTAACTGGTTGCGCAGCCCTCCCAATCCCAGGCTACCAGAACCCACCACCAATTCGAGCAGGTTGCTCAATAAAGCTTGCAACCCGCTGAAAGCCGCGCCTAGACCCAAGGCTGCGAGGACATACCCATACAGGCGGCGCAAATCTAACCGCCGCAGGCTGAGCCTGCTGGCGAGGCCTGCCTCCGCCGCCCCATTGGGGGCAACCGAGGCAGGTACGGCACTCAAAACCGCCTTTAGGCTGTGCCCATAATACAACCAGATTAAGCCCAGTGGGATGAAGATCGAAGAGGGCAGGGCCAGATTGCTGAGCAGTTCAACCCCATTCAGCCGACCGCTAAGCAACGCACGCAGAATTTCATAGATTGCCTGCCCGGCGGCTGCCAGTGCTACGATCACGCTGATCAGGACCAGCAGGTACAAAAAGGTCAGGCGCATGATCGAATCGCGCTCAGCCGACTCGGCCTGAGCGCGTTGGATCTCACGGCCGGCCGCCAGCCAGAGCGGCGTGCCAACCAGCAGAAAAGCCAGGCCATTAGCCAATTGCACCGGCAGTGCGCCACCGACCACTCCCCAGACGCTCAGCAGGAAATAGACGATCTGTCCCAGGCCCGCTCCAACAAAGACCAGGCCATAGAGCAACCAGATTATGCGATACAGCCGGCGAATCTCGTGATAATCGTCGCCGGCCGGGTTGGATTGCCAATCCCCTTTCACAATCCTGGCAAAATAGAAACCTGCCGCCAGGTTGGCCAGGATGGCAACCAGGTTATCCACCCAGTCCTGCCCGCCGC
>CAZAGA010000015.1:0-20726 GCA_964484335.1 uncultured Anaerolineaceae bacterium | reverse complement strand
CCAGGGTCAGCGCAATCAAGACTGGGAAAATGATAAAAATCACTGGCAGGCCTTGCCAGCCCATCATCCAGCCGGTGGCATACCCGGCGATACCCCAGCCATAAGAACCCCAGACGCGCTGCAGACCGTACAGGTCGCGGCGCGGCCCAAGTTGCTGGAGGGTGGAATTGTCGATCAGGGAAATGAGCGGCGCTGAAAACAAGGCAAAGGCGAAGACGCACAACGTCACATCCCAGAAGCTCTGCGCCAGTGGGAACGCGGCTACAGCCAGGGCTGAAAGCATCATTCCAGATAGAAGGATGCGGCGATGCTGGCTGGTGGCATCGGCCAAGGCGCCCCAGGCTGGCGCAGCGACCATCGTTACGAGCGGTTGCAGGGCAGCCAGGCTGCCAATCTGCTGACCGGATAAACCGAGATCCTGGTAATACAAAGTCAGGAAAGGCATTACGCTGGCCAGGGCAGCATAGAAAAAGAAGTAAAGCGCCCGTCCAACGATCTTTGCCCGGTTATCACCCAAGGCCTCGCCAGTCAACCGGCTTGCTGGAACGCTCATCGGTTCTCCTGGGTAATGCCACGAGTCTTTACTATCAACCTGTTCATCAAAAAGCCTCCATCGGGCTGCATATTTTCGAGCGACAAATCAACCGGGCGGCAAGCTGAAGCCTGAACGAGGTTGAATTTTTCATCCTGGAAACAACTGATCCATAAATCCGGGCGCGGCTGCAGCCAGAACAGGGCAAACTTCAACCAGGGGGCCGCCATACGCCAATGAGTCGCCCAACGTAATAATTTCCGGTCGTAAGTCAGCCCATCATACAAGATCAACAGCGCGGAGTGTCTTCTGCCTACCCAAAGACGACCCAACCCATTTCTCGGAAGCGTTTTCAGGATCAGACGCTGGCAGCCGGCAACTACCTGGCCATCCCAGATCAATCGGAAACGAAAAATTGGATAAGGATCATTACCGGACAGCCAATCATTGCGCTCAGCAGGCAAGCTTTCAGTCTTTAGTTCGAGTTGATCCATAGTGCGCAAGCGAGTCCATCCAGGCTGCCCAAATCCCATCCGGCGTCCAGATCCGAGTCAGATCAGCCCAGGCTTCGGAAGGCGGTGTACCCATCCGGAGCGTTCGGTACAAGTATACGAAAGCCGAAACCCGGTAGTTGAGAACGCAATGAACCCAGATTTTTTCGCCAGGATGAGACTCCAGGGCTTCAAAGAAGCGCTGCAGGTCGGCTGCCTGAGGACTCTCCCAATCGACCGGGATATGGGTATATACCATGCCCAGTCTTTCGACCAACTCTGCTTCGTTGGGTAATTGCCCGGGTGAAGTCGAGACAGCCAGGTTAATCACCACCTGGTAGCCGGCCCTGGCAATCGCACCGAATTGATCTGCCTTGGGCATGCCGCTGGTCGCCAGCCAGGGAAAGACAGCCAAGTAATTGGGAACTTGCTCGATGGAGGTCAGCATGGGTTGTTCTTCAGTTGTCAAGGGGGAGGCTCAGTGTCTGGGTCCTCTTGGCAGCCTGGCGGGCCGAGTTATCTTGCTGGGAAAGCTGCCGCCCGCGTTGGATGGTATTCACGAGGTAGATCAGCGCCATAATACAGCTAAGCAAGATGACCAGGCTATCGTAAACAGTCACCTGATTTCCTGCCAGGCTGATCTTTGGATTGCCGATGAAGAAAATCAAAGTATTTGCCAGGATTATGATTACCCGCACTTCGGTTGGGCCAAGCTTGCCGTAAGAGATGCGAAACTCGTTGGTCACAATCTGCTGGATATAGACCATCACGGAAAGCAATAAGTAGCAAACCAGGGCAATCAGCGCCAGGTCAAAACGAACGTAGGGAGATAATCCCAAGCCGACCACAATCAGGACTTCAATCACGGCATCCACGGTGTGATCAATGAAAAAACCATAGCGCGGGCGCTGGATATCGCGGTAGCGCGCCAAGGAGCCGTCCAGGCTGTCGCCGAACCAGTTGATCACCAATCCCAGGCTGGCAAGAAAGAGGAAAAGCGGGCTGAGGTTGGTTAATACGTAGGCGGTAAAGATGACTAAGCCACCCAGCACGCCGATCCCGGTCAGGATATCTGGTGTTACCCAGGCTGGCATGTGAGCAGCCAGCCACTTTAACGCCGGGCGCTCGAGCGGCCCAAAAAAGATGTCATTGGTGCGCTGGTGTTTCTCGACCTGGTTCATTTTCTATCGCCTCCTTTTCCCGACTAATTTTCCTCTTTAAGCCACAGCAATCCTTCCCAAACTTTTACAACCGGTCCAGATAAAACTACCTCCAGCGTAGGATTGATATCCACTTGTAAGACGCCTCCTGGCATTTGAACCTCGACCTGTGCATCACACCACCCCAGTTTATAAGCGGCAGCCGCGGCGGCGCAACTGCTGCTACCGGAGGCGAGGGTATAACCTACCCCGCGCTCCCAAATTTCAATCCGTAGCCGGCGCCGATCGACGACCTGTAGCAATTGGACATTCATCCGGCGCGGGAAAGCCGGATGGTTCTCCACCAGAGGCCCCAATCGCCAGGCAGTCTCCGGCGTGACCGGTGCATCCAGCAGGACGCAGTGCGGATTTCCCAGGCTGAGGGCGCAGATCTGATATTGCTCGCCAGCCAACTGCAATGGTTCATTGATCACCAGGCGCTCTGGCCCACTGACCGGGATGTGCTGGCTGGCAAAGCTGGCACTGCCCATCTCTACCCGCACCATCTCGCCTTCTGCAAACACCTGACAATACACCTGCCCACCGGCGGTCAACACTTCAAACCGCGCCTCACCCACCAGGTTCTGCTCCCACAGGTAACGGGCGAAGATACGCAAGCCGTTACCGCTTTTTTCTGCTTCCGAACCATCTGGATTGAAGATCTTTAGGCCAAAAGCGCCTCCATTTGCCGGTAAGGGACCAAGTAGTAGGCCATCTGAACCAGCCCCGTAATGACGATCACAGATAAAACGAATGCGTTCCGGCGTCAATTGGCCTGGGTAATCTCTGGGATTAAGCACCAGGTAATCATTGCCCAGGCCATGAAATTTTACCAGCTGGACACTCATCAGGCCTTATACCCAATCATTCGCAAGAAACCTTTTCTCCAGGCGATCTCTGCTTCGTCTTCCAGACCTTTGGGCGAAGTTCCATCGATCACGCCTAATACTCCTCGTCCAGCCTGGCTGTCAGCCA
The DNA here is from genome assembly GCA_964484335.1 of uncultured Anaerolineaceae bacterium. GTDB lineage: Bacteria > Chloroflexota > Anaerolineae > Anaerolineales > UBA4823 > CAZAGA01. The sequence goes on along the minus strand of CAZAGA010000015.1, from coordinate 17,529 downwards.
CCACCACCTGGGTGGGGTTGGCCGTGGCGCAGAAGATATGACAAACCTCGGGGATCATCTTCAGGCTGTTCAAGACATTGACCGGATAAAATCCCTCTGCCAGGAAAAGGATGAAAGTGTGACCAGCGCCGATTTCAAGCGCGTTCTTTTGGGCTAGATCGATCATCTGGGGGTCTGTGCCACTCCAACGTACCAGGCACTTACCGGAGGCCTCGCAAAATGCCAGCCCGAATTTGATCCCTGGCACGCCAGTTACCAGCGCCTCGTGGATATCTTCGATAGTTTTAATGAAATGGCTCTGCCCGAGGATGAAATTGATCTCCTCCGGCTTTTCGATAGATACCAACGTTAGCGATAGCTCGTGCAAGCTCATGGTTAGTCCTCCTTCACGCAAAATACATACCGGCCAGCGGCGTAACCATCTCACCGGCCGGTCCAGGTTGGTGGCAAAATTATAATGCCATTAAGCCGGTTCGCAAACTAGATAATAGACAAGCTAGCTCGACCCGCTCCGAAGGTTCCAATTTCTGCCAGGGCTGGAAGAAATAGCGGTCGGTGTCTTTTTCGACCTGTTCGCGATAGGATAAACCAGCCTCAGTCATCCGGATGGCCTGGTCTTTTCCAACCACCCATTTACGTTGGCGTAGCTCTCGTAAGGCAGCCTGGTAGTCATGGCGCTCAAAGCCACGTGCGGCGAGCTGGTCATAAATCTCATCCAGCGAGGCAGCTTTACCCCGCCAAATCAAGGTCAGCGTCTCGAGTTGAGCACCTCTCAAACCGCCCGGCCGCCAGGCAGCCAGGTGGGCGTCATCGCGGTAGGCCTGCAAGCAGGACAAGGCCTGTTCAGTATAAGGCAGCGGTGGAGACTCCCCCGGCATGAGCTGGTAGGCCAGGCGGATGCTCCAGGTATCGGGTGGCGGAGGAGTGAACAAGCACTCCTCGACCAGCTTCCCAAGCAGGCTGGCCAGGCGTTGGCTATCCTGCGGTTCCAGGGGGTCTGCAGCAGCAATCGCCTGTTGAACCTCTTTGACCAGGGCGTGTATTTTTTGACGACCCACCTGGCTCAGGCGGAATTCCCCTGGCTCGGGTTCCATCAGCAACCCCTTCTCCGCGGCAATCTGCAGACGGCCCATCCAGGTCTGTTCGGCAGTATAGGGACCGCGCACCATCAGCTTCTCGGGGCTAATGATGCCTGGCTCGAGTGTTTCAGCAGCCAGAAGCAAGCCTAAAACCGAGTCAGGCAAACCGGTATGGCGGATGAAATCCGTAAACGCTGTTTGGTACGTGCGGTATAACATACCCAAAGCCTGTTGCATGCTTTTCCACAGCGCCAGGTTCTGGGGATCATCTGCGCCTTCCACCAAGCGATAAACCTGGTCGCCTTGACGCACTGGCTCATCTACGCGGATAGCCACCGCCATCCCGGCCTGCGCAGTGACTATTTTTTGATGCTCGGATTCCATCGAACAGATAACCTGGACAAAATCGGTCGTATGTCCGAGAAACAACAGGCTATCGCCGATTTTTAGCTCGCCTTCGAGCTGCACAACTGCCACATTTAGATGATTGAAATAATGAGTGACCTGGCCGATAAGTTGTTCCATAGCATTACCCTCGCAACGAACGAAAGAAGAAATATCATTCGAGCTTGACCAGGCAGGTCCGCCCAGTTTGGACGATCCGGTCTTTGATCGTATATTTATCTTACCTCAAATGTCTGGCTCAATCAAGCAGACACCCAGTCCTAGTTGAATGAAAAAAATCGGCTCACGCCGATTTTTTTCATTCAACTAGGATTGATCAAATAATAACCGAATGGTGAAGTTTAGGAAGCGACGCGCCCGCCGCGCAGGCTATCGGTCAGGGCTTTGAACTTCTCCAGGTCGCCCACCGCCAGGTAACTAGCTTGCTCTGGCCAACTGCCTGGATCTGCCAGCGCAAAGCGCGGCCCTGCCTGTTTGAGAATTTCCCTAATCTGCTCGGGATCAGCTTTCGCCAGGGTGGCGAAATGCCGAATCCCAGCCTGATGTAGAATTTCGTTGATCTTCGGGCCAATCCCTTCGATCTTGGTCAGATCATCTGGCTCACCCAGCTCAACCGGTGCAGCTGCCAGTTCTGGCTCCACGGCTGGCTGAGCTTCAAGTGGGATTTCAGCACCGCGCGGCTCCAGCTCGGCCGGCGCTATTTCGTGCCCTTCGGCATGATCCGAATGATCAAGGTGATAACGCGTCGCCGCAGCGGGTGTCTGGCGGCTTTGCCAAATCATTAAGATCGCAAGGATAATGATCAGCAATAAAGCCACAAGCAAGCCCCTCCAGCCGTTTGCGGTTTCGACGGGTTGGTCCTGGATTAAAAACCCAGTCGTGGCAAGGTAAGCAATAAACAGGCCAAAGATAAGTACAGACTTTCGGATCATCGATCGCCTCCTTAGATTAAGTTGATTCTGATATCGGAACGGTTAAGTTGATTATACCCGAAAGTATTCGCTAGGGGCTCGAGCTGGCTTACAAGTCGCTCAGGCGCTGGATGCGAAGGATCACCAGACGCAATAAAAAAGCCACCGGGATCATCAGTAAAGGTATCCAGGCGACATTGCCGAGGTTAACTTGAAGCGCGGTGGAAGAATTCTCCAACCTTAGCGGAGCGGCGCTGAGGGGATTGACCGGGTCCAGGCTGGCCCCGCCAACTCCAAAAACCAATTGACGCTGTTCCTCTTCCAACCAGGCTCGGACAGCCTGCTCCAGGTTCACGGAGGGGTCTTTCCTCCAGGCGACCAGATGAGCCTGGAGATCGGGCGACCGGTCAGCCAGGCCGGCTGGGATCGTCACCCACTCGAGGGTTCCTGCCTGGGCTGGGGATGGTTGCGAATCAATCTCTACAAGCAGCTTGGCCTGGTAATAACCTAATCTAAGGTCCTGGGCTGGGCGCCAATCCAGGCGGGCCAACTCACCCGGCTGTACCCGGTGATCCAGGGGTAATTCAACCAGGTTCTGCTCTCCAGACCGAATGTACACTCGCGTTTGACCGGCTTCCCAGGCCAGGGCGCCGCGATTTTCTATTTCGACCCTGACTGTTCCAACGCCGTTTTCCAGCACCTGGGGAATCTCGCTTGCTGGTCGATAAGCTGCTGACAATTCGGGCAGATAGCCGGCGGAAATTCCGATCGCCTGGGGGATCAGGCGTTCTGAGTCGATATAAACCTGGTCCGCACAGGCCAATTGGGTTGAACCCCCACCATCGAGCATCATCACTTTCGAAGCGCCAAACGCGCGTAGGCTGTCGGCGGCATCTTGTGGCTTTGAAATGCTGGTGTTAAAAATCATCAAGGTCTCATAGCGCCGGTCGCCATCCTGATCGGCAATGCCAATGAAGGTCCGGCCAACGGCTTTTTTGGAGGCTTTCTCGGCATCCTCGGTCAGACCAGAAACGATATCCGGAGCGCCTGAGCCGTACAGGTTCTCCATCGAAAGTGGGCGAATATCCAGGCGATCAGGCCAGATTTCGAGCATCAACTTCTGGTCGGGAAATTCCTTAATCCCGTAGCCATCGGTCAAGATCTGGCCGCCGACCTTGAGTGGAAAGGGCAACGGCGTGGGACTGTCGGCTAAGCGAAAGAACTGCCCATTGCTGACGCAAAACGCGCCCTCAATCGAGGTTTCGAATTGCTTCCAAAATTGGCGAATGGAGAGGCGCTGGAAATACGCATTATCTCCGCCATAAACGCCGTCGCCGCGGCCAAGTTTGGCGATATCGCCGTGTAGCAGGAAAACCTGCGCCCCGCGGCTGAGATCCGCCACCTGGACGAAGTTCGGACTGCCGCCTGAGAATTCCTTGCGGAAGAAGGAAACGCCCTGCTCGGCACGGATTAACTCATAGCCATCCGGCGTTGATACGTGATTCGAGGAGGCGGAAACGAAGGAGGGGATCAACCCGGCTATGAGAAGCGAGCCCAGGAGGATCAGAAGAAGAGACTTTCGCAACATCAACCCGATTATAGCGAATATTGAACTAGAACGCAAGTTCTATTAATTATTGGCATAATCTGATACTAAGAAAAAGTCGGCAAGAGCCGACTTTTCTAAGTACCAGATTCTGATGAGCGAGGTGTCTTTAGCTACTTTTTTGAATCGGGAAGTAGATATACAGCAAACCGCCAGCATCCTCCGGGGTGAACTCCATCCCGTAGTATTCGAAGTCCGGGCCGTCGCCAGGCCGGTAACCGTTCGCAGGCAGCCATTCATGGATGATCTTGTGATAGGTCGGACCAATATTCTCTAATCCCTGGCAAGGGAAGGCGACATACTCCTGGGCAGGGACCTCTTTCCCAACCATACCCGCTGGGAGGTCGGCAACCTCAGTCACCTTCACGGCGGCAAGGTACTCCATCCGAGCAGTGGGATGAGCGAAGCAGACCCCATAAGCAGCGTCAAACGGCGCCAGGTGCTGGATTTCATTCATCCGCCGGTTGAACACTTCCCACATCTGGCTAATCTCATTGTTCTCGTTGTTACCGACATAGGGCAGGCCAACGATCTTAAACCCATCCAACTTGATTATTTTCGGTTCCATTTTCATTTGCTCCTTCATTTTCTCAATTGGGAATTGGATTTCTGTGATGAACTGGCTTTGGTCCCCTCCGCGCTGATATTGCAGGTACAACTCTCGGGTTGGGCCGCTGATCCGGTAATCCTGGGATTGGATCCAGGTGATCAGCGCTGTATAGGCCTGGTCAAGGCTGGCAAAAGGACCATGGTGCACCACGCAGGCGGCACGAGCCACCATCGGGAGCTGGTACACGCTGACCTGGGAAGCCGGGGGGAGGGGACCAGGGAGGGGGCAGGCAGCTTCGATCAGGATTTGATCGCTGTTGCCCTGGGAATCATAGTAGAGCGCCATCCCAGGGCCCAGACAGCCCACGCCATGCTGGGCGGCATAGCGATAGACCTGGTCGAAAAGGCGGTCGAAAACCGGTTCAGATTCTACATAACCAGCTGCGACGCCACGCACCGCTGCCACCCACTGTGGTTCGAGCTTCTTCAGCCGCACTTCATAGGACAACGCTTGTCCCTCCAGGTCAAGCAACTTCAAGCGGGCGTCGATTCGCAGCAGCAACTGTTGGTCCTGCTCGATCTGCAGCTCGAGCGACCGCCGGCGATCTACCAGCATACTGCGGAGTTGCTCTGCCTTTAGCCCACCTTCGATCAACTGGCTGACCTGCTCCAGGCTGAAGCCCATCTCTTTTAGACCCAGGATCCGGTTCAGCAAGGGAAGCTGCTCGACGGAATAGTAACGATAACGCGTGAAGCGATCGACGCCAATCGGTTTCAACAGCCCGATTTCGTCATAATAGCGCAGGGTCTTCACCGGCACCCGGCTCAACCGGGCAAAGTCTCCAATCTTAAACATAACTCGCTCCCTGTGAACGGTGCAAAGAGAACTTCAAACGTTGGATGGCAGTGTGCCAGCCTGAGTTAAGCATACACCCTCCAGCAACTGGAGAGTCAAGGGGAAAAAGAAACTAACTGCTGGGTTTACGGCACTCGGTGTAGCTGGTACGGGCGGCGACCAAAGCCGGACCGACGATGACTGCCTGGCGATCACGATCCACAAACCAGCCGTAGCTGTAACTTCCATCCGCCCCGGTTAGCATCCAGCCGCGCACCACCTCATGAGTCAGGGTATAGCCGAGCGGGTTATCCAGCGAAATGCAAGCGCCGGTCATCACAATTTGGGTGACAATATCGATCGTCGCTTCCTGGCAGTCGATTGGTGGCGCCAGCCAATCGACCAGGGTGACATCGCAGCCAGGTACATTGCTCCAGGCTGCCTGGGCTGGCGGTTGGACCGGTGTGTTGCCATCCGGCTGGCGCAGAACCACCAACGCTAGCCCCGGGGTGAGCGCCTGAGCGGAGGCTGCCAGCCAGGGAAAGCGAACCTCATTGAGTCGCAGCAATCGCTCGGCCGGGATGTCAAACAAGCTGGCAATCGAAGCCAGCGAATCGCCTTGCCGGGCGTGGTACAGCACCAGGGTCGTGCTGGGGGAGGCGGGGACAAACATGGGCGGCTGCGGAGGCTGAGGTGTGCTGGATTGGCCAGCCTGGAGGGTAGCAGCCAGATCTTGGCCTTGATCCAACAACCCAGGCGGGACAGAAGCACCCTGTCCCGCGCTAGCCTGGGCGGTTGCCAGGAAACTGGCCGCCTGGGTCAGGGACATCGGAAAACGCCCAGCGGTGTCGGTCGCCAGGTGCGCTTCAGTGGTCAGGCGCAGGTGGGCTGCCTGCGTCTGGATAAAGGGGAGTTTATCAGCAGCCTGGGTAGCGACCAGGGCAGCGGCGGTTTCTCTCAGCGTCAGCAGCTCGGTTGGCCCGGCGGTGAGCTTGCCAGCAGACTGGGTCACAAGCCCGGCCTGAGCGGTATCAATTACGCCAGCCGCCAGGGTGGCGGCCTCGACCTTGGCGGTTTCTTTCAGATTGCTGGTATCGGTGGCTACGCGCGCCTGGCCTGTCTGCAGCAGGCGGGCAGCCTGAGTCTGAGCGGCTTGCCCGCCCCTGGCAGCGAGCGTCTTTGCCGGTGGGGCGACCACCGTGCGGTATTCACCGGACAGCCATTCAAACTGGCCTTCGCAAGCAGACAGACCCAGCGAAAGGACGATGATCAGGCCGAAGCCGAAAAACCATTGGCGCAGCATAACCCCTCGCAATCCAGAAGGTAGAATCTTCATACCTCGATTCTACCATCTCTCTAGCGAATGGTGCTGCAGGCGGCTGGGAGCTGACTAGGCAACTTCCTTTTCGAGCGCATCGGCCAGAGCCAGGTATTTCTCGTGGACGCCTTCGCCGGTCTCCTCATGCTCAACGTACTCGAAATCCTGCCAGACCTGCTCGTGCTGCTCAACCGGGATCACCCGGTTTGCCATCGGGAAGAGGATATTGTCCTCCTTGAATATATGCTGGCGAAGGAGATCAACATAATCACGGGCGCTTTGGATCGCCTGACGGCTGGCCGAGGCATCACCCTGGCGCATCGCCTCGGCTGCTTGGCGCAAAGCCTGGGTATACTGGCGGCCCATCTCATGCTCGGTGAGCATCACACCAATAGGTCCCCCTTGGGCCGGCACACCAGCCTGCTCCATCTTGATGAACAAAACGCCTTCTTCTTTCTTATGGTGACAGCCATCGGCAAAGCCTTTTATAAAATCTGCTGCCTGCAAGAAGAATTCGGGCCGAACGAATTGGCCGCTCTCCAGGCGGTCTGCCCCCGCCTGCAGGCTGTTCAAGACTCGCTCGATCACACGATGCTCATCCATCAAAACCTGGGTTGCTTTCATTTGTCACTTCCTTTCTTACTCACTTAATCTACTCAATGACCACTGCCTGCTGTCAATTTACCATTGATGATTTCTGGCTGTTCAGGACCTTCCACTACCAGGAAGCCAGCCAGGCCACGCTGCAGGCGCGAGAGGGCATGATCGACCAGGATATATCGGCCGGGGACATCGACCTTGAACTCGACCATGGTTGCACCGCCTGGCGGTACCAGGGTCGTTTGGACATCGGTAAGAGGCGGTGCAGTTAGCGAGGCCTGATCATAGACCCGGTCAAAGATCTCGCCAATCACATGAAATGCGCTGGTGAAGTTCGGCCCACCGACCCCATAATAAATCCGCACGGTCTCCCCCACCTGAGATTGGAGCGGGTGCAGGGCAGTCAGCGCGCCAACGGAACCGTTCAAAATGAAATATTCCGGCTGCTCATTGAGCAACTTCTCTTCGCTAAAGGTTAACTTTCCCAGGCTTCCAAAAGGTTCAAGGGTATAGATCTCTCCCTGCATCACATAAAATTCATGATCCACAGCCGGTAGGCCGCCAATTGGCTCGACCAGGATTAAGCCATACATTCCATTGGAGATGTGATGCGGTATCATGGGCGTTGCGCAGTGATAGACAAACAGACCCGGGTTGAGCGCTTTGAAGGTGAACATTGTCTCTTCGCCCGGCATGCTCTGGGTATAGACTGCGCCTCCACCAGGCCCGGTAACGGCATGGAAATCGACCGAGTGCATCATGGTATTTGTGGAGGGGTTTTTGAGGTGTACTTCGACGGTGTCGCCAACCTGCACGCGTAAGAACGGGCCGGGCACCTTACCGCCAAAAGTCCAAAAGGTATAAGCTGCCCCATCCGCCAGGCGTCCTTCTACTTCCTGAGCTTCCAGGTCAATCCGGACATTCTGCGGCCCCGTTCGTTGGAGCGGACCGGGTAAGTCATCGGGGGGGCGGGAAACGTCCGGCGCTTCGATCCCAACCAACTCTGGCGGGTTGCCAACGATCACCCGGCCTTCCATTCCTGCCGCGCGGTGGCCGGGAATGGCACAAAAATACGGGAAAACCCCTTCCTGGTCTACTTTAAATTTCACAACTACTTGATCACCCTGCTTGAACACATCTGTTGATTGGACCCCGAAATCCGGCAGGCTTAGATTGTGCTGGATGTTATCGCCATTTTCGAGGGTAATTTCGATCACCTGGCCTGGCTGAGCCTGGATATCCGGGTTGGCCTGGCCATCCATTGCAATAAAAGCCATCTTTCCTTCCACAATCCCGGTCTTCAGCATCAAGCGCAGATCAGGTTCGCCTAAATCGACCTGGTCAGCAAGCGCAGGAACCGGATTTGAAACCATCTGGCTTTCAGACTGGCCCATCGCAGCCATGCCAGCTGGCTGGGCGGCCAGACCCGGTGCAGCCGCGCGCTGCGCCGAAACCGTCGCCTGAACTGCACTCTCAACCTGCTTAAGGCGGTTCTCTGCCGCGTAATAACCCTGAACCGAACAACCGCTCAGGAACATGCCGAGAACCACGCCAAGAGTAACAAAAACTCCCAATCGCAAATCGTACTTTCGCATCATTCACCTCCAAGGCAAACTGTTATTCGAAAAATAGCCTAGCAAAATCAACCACGATTCCAAAATGGATGGATCGGTTTATGAACAACCTGAATTTACCCCAATATATCGAAATTCTCTTTGCGCTGGCGCAAACAAGGATAAAATAAGCTTATGAAAGACCCGAAATCCTTGCCGTTCAGTGAAATCAACCAAATCTCCTTGTTCCAGGGATTAAAGGATAACGAGCTGGCCCGGCTGCTCCAGGCAGCCCACTCCCAAAAAGTTTTAGCGGGAGAATTTTTCTTTTTTCAAGGGGACCCGGCCGAACGAATGTATGTGCTGCTGGAAGGAAGGATCAAGCTCAGCCAACTCGGGCCGGACGGGCAGCAGGCCTTAATCCGGATCAACAAGCCGGTCAGCCTGTTCGCCCTGGTGGCAATGACCAGCATCGCCGGTTACCCGGTTACCGCCCAGGCCGCCGTAGACTCCCAGGCGATCTATTGGACTCGCCCGGAATTAATGGAATTCGTAGTCCAGATCCCCCAAATGGCACTCAATGCAATGCGAATTATGGCCGAGCAGTTAAATGAAATCCAGGATCGCTTCCGCCAGGTCACGACCGAGCGGGTCGAGTTGCGCCTGGCGCATACCCTGCTCCGCCTGGCAGCCCAGTCTGGGAAAAAAGTAAACGAAGGAATCTTGATTGACCTGCCAATTACTCGCCAGGACCTGGCCGAGATGTCTGGTACCACCCAATACACCGCCAGCCGGTTGTTAAGCCAGTGGGAAGAACAGGGGCTGGTGATTGCAGGCCGTGAGCGCGTGATTGTCAGCAACCCGCATGGCCTGGTGAAAATTGTTGAAGAAAGTTAACCAGCCTCAATTACGAGCCGGGTGTGATGTATTGAATTTTCTTAAACGGTCTGACTTGATCGGCAACATTATCCTTCAACACATTGCCCGAGACATGCATTAAGGTGTCCCCAAAATCAATGTCCTTGCCCATGCTGGCCAGGCAAGGATAATGGTGGTGGAACAGGCCAGCCTTTTCTTCCGCCTCATCGACGTGGATTCCCACCAGGCGCTCGGCAGCAAAACGCGCACAGCCGCAGACAGCATCCCGCTCTACTCGGGCAGCCGTGATCAGGTGTGTCTCAGGGTCGACTTCCAGTTTCAAGTCAGGCTGGCCAAAATAGTGCGCAAATTCGGCAATCATGGGATGGTCATAACGGATTCTCTCGCGCCTGGCCAAGCCATAATCGGATTCTGTTAAGGAGCAAAGCGGCTTGGGTGTAGCGACGGCCACACCAATCCGGTCCAGCCAGCCACGTAACTGGCGCGCCAGGCCGCGCGGCAGCCAGGCCTCGCTGTCAATCGCCGCGATGACCGCCTGAGCGCCAGTCATCTGCGCCAGGTCAGGCAGTAACTCAGCCACACCCTTATGCTCAGCAAACGACAAGATCAGGTCAGCAGGCGGCAGTTCAGCCGGTAGATAGTCTTCGGGATAATCAATGACCAGTGGAAAAGTTGCCGGCGCCTGCCAGGTTTCGACCTGCCAGTGGGCCGGGCCATTTTGGCGAATATTGCGCACATGCCGGGCGCCATATTCGCCAGAAATTACTGCCAGGATTCTCATTCGCTACCTCTGTCGTAATACCGTCATCAAAGTAATGTCATCATACTGCGGCTCATCTCCCGTGAAGGCGCGCACACTCGAGATCAATGCATCCTGCACATCTTGGGCAGAGGGATTGACCAGGCGCCGGATTACCTCCAACATGCGGGCTTCGCCGAAGCTCTGGCGATGGTGGTTGAGCGCGTCTAAAACCCCATCGGTATAAAGAAAGAGCAGGTCACCCGGCTCGAAACGTAACTCGGCGCTGTACCAGGCGCCATCAACCAGCACGCCCAAAGCCGGGCCAGTTTTTGAGAGCATTTGGGGAACGCCAGCACCGCCATCGGTGTGCCTCAAGAAAATAGGCGGATTATGCCCGGCATTGCAGTACAGCAGGCGGTTGTCCTGGGTATCCAGAATGGCGTAAAACAAGGTCACAAAGTGCCCGGCTTCGGCATCCGCGAGCATCCGCTGATTGACTGCCAGCAAGACCTGTTCCGGCTGTTCGGGCGACTCGCTGGCAAAAGTGCGCATTAAAGTCCGGCTGAGGGCCATAAACAGCGCCGCGCCCATGCCTTTATCCACCACATCGGCAATCACCAGGCCGTGCTTGCCGCCTGGCAAAGGGATGAAGTCATAGAAATCACCCGAAGTTTCGCGCGCCGGACGCCAAAAGGCGGCCAATTGCCAGCCGGGCAACAGTGGCGCCGACTCGGGCAGCAGGCTGGCCTGCAGGCGGCCGGCCAGGATCAGCTCCTGACGGCGCATGCCCACGGAAAACAGCGCCCGGGCAGCCTGGCGCAAGAAGCCCAATAAATGCAGATCGCGCTCGCGCTGCTCAATGAAACGGCGATCCGACCATTCACTCCAGACCGTGACCACCCCCACCGGTGAACGCCCTGGGATAACCAATGGGATGGCGCGCATCGCCAGGCCGCCGCTTTCTGGGCCGCGCATCACCTGGCCATAACGGTAGGCGCGGGCTTCCAGGCGGTCCGCGCCCAAGAGCATCTCCGGGTTGGCCCATTGGCTTTCATCGACCGGCGATCCCCACTCCCCTACCAGGCGAAGCCGGTTTTCCTGTGGCGGAGCATACCAGACGCGCGCTTCGCGAACATCAAAGGCAGCCGACAGGCCTCGCGTGATGAAATGAGCCGCCTGGCGGATATCCTGGGCCGCGTAAATCGAGTTGATGATCGCGGGGAGCAGCTCGGAATGTGACTGGCGGTCGCCCTGTTGGACTGCCAGCTCGAGCTGGTCAATTGCCTGATCCCAGCGGCCGGTCATCGCCAGCATGTGGCCCACCCGGCCGGGAGAGAAATAGCGCTGCAAGAACTGGCGGTAAATCTCGTTCTGCAAGCGATAAGCATGCTCGCTAACCTGGTCCACTACCCCGGTCAGGTAGAGCGGGTCCAGGTCGGGTGAAAGTGGTAAGGGCAGTTCGGAGCGAGCCACGCTTTCATGTTCTAAGAGCAACAAAATGCAGCGCACCAGGTCAGGATCTTCTTCTATCAAGTGAGCTGCCTCAAGCAATGGGGCGTACTGGTAGACTTCATCACGCAGAAACTCGCGCGTGATCCGGCGGATGTTGGCTGCTCGCAAGCGGCCATTTTCCGAGTTGAGAACCAACTCGGCGCTCCGCCGGGCAAGCTGAAAGATCAGGTACGGGTCGCCAGAAGCAGCAGTTAGCAGGTGCTCCTGGGCCAGCGGGGTCAGATCAACCCCCAGGTCTGTGAGGATGGCGCAAATCAAGGACAGGCTATCTTCTGGGGAGAGGTCGCGGACAAATACTCGCCGGGCGATGCCGCGAAAAGGCGACGATTCGCCGACGGTCAGGGAAGCCAGGCTGAGCGCGCCGGAAACCACCACCGTGACGCGCTGGTCGAGAGTTTGCTGGTCCATATACGCGGCGCGCAGGGAAGTCAGCAGCGCCTGGACCAGGTCGGTTGGCAGGGCTTCCAGGTGCTCAATAATCAGGACCAGGTCCTGGCCAAGCACCCCGGCGATATCCAGTAAAAATGCCCGAAAGACCGCACTGCTGGCTTCGACTTCCTCTGGCTGGGTCATCCAAACCCCGGTAAGTTCGCCCAAACGGGCTGCGGTTTGGCGGATCAGCTCGCTGAAAAAACCCTGTAAATTGGTCGAGCGCATTTCCCCCAGGTCGATGTATACGCACGACCAGCCTTCCCGTTCAAACAGAACCTGCTCAATGTAACGCAGCAACTCTGTTTTTCCACACAAGCGCGGCCCAAGCACAGCGCAATACACGCCGTCTTCGACGCACTGCAAAATCTGCTCAATTTCTGGCTGGTGATAACGAGCAGTTGACAGGGTCGGCGCGGTCGCCAGCCAGCCTGTCCAACCGCTCACAGGCCTTCCTCCTTAACTTTTCGGAACAGGTAATCCAGATCGTAGGTCTCCTTGAGCACGCGCGTGAAGACCGGGGAGGCGAAATAAAATTCCCGACCCTTGCGATGGATGACCCCTGCCAGGGTCAATACATTGCAGGCCTCGTCAATATCGGATTGGGGCAACATCATCCCACCCTGGCGCAAGGCTTCATCCATAGCTTCCTGGGAAAAACCGATCTGCGATTTCTCCGGGTTGGCGGCCAAAAGAGCATACACGAGGGCTTTTTCCCGGTTCTCAGTGTTTTGCATAAAGGAAGTCAGCAGATGGGCGCGAAACCCTTCGTCGGCATACACGTTAAAGAGGCTCTCGGGACTGATCTCTCGCGAACCGGTGTAATCCAGGTTGCGCAGTAGGATCAAACAGTAGTACTGGATCAGGTTGGGCTGGCCGGCGGTCTCATCATAAATCCGGCTGACCACTTCTTCTTTGCTTTTAAAGTGTACACGCAGGTTTTCCATCGGCACACTGATCAGCTCGTGGGCTTGCTGACGGGTAAATTCACTCAAGCGGATTTCCTGGCCAAAGTTGTAAAATGGGGAATCGAGCAGGTATTGCTCCTTCATCGCTTCCCGAAAGCCGGCCATAATGTACTGGCAGGCGCCCTTGTTGGCCGAAGCGCGCAGCATGCGGAAAAGCTCCCAATCGCCGCGCTGCATGATAACCAGGTTATCCACCTCGTCAAGCAAGAAGATCAGCTTACTTTTCAACATGCGTGCCATGCGCTCGAGGAAATCGGGGAAAAAAAAGATATATTTCTGCAGATGGACGCGCGGCAGCTCACGCGGGTTGAGCTTGCGGACGACCTCGCGGATGTAATCATCGGTGCTGAGTAGATCGCTGCATTCCAAGTAGACTACATGTGCCGGGTCTTCATTTTCCTTGATGATCCGCTCGACTTCACGCAATAGAGAAGTCTTTCCGATCCGGCGAATTCCAAGGATGGTATGGTTGGTATCCGGGTTGGAGATAATTCGGCTGACCTCGGCATCGCGGCCAAAGAAGCGGCTGCCAGTGACCGGGGCGCGCGTCTCGTAGGGCGAAAGGTTTGATATGGGCACCTGGGCAGAGATCAAATCGCGCAACTCGCCGCTTGGCCGGCGAGAGGCAATGACATTTTTCTGCTCCTCGGCGCCAATAAAAACCAGGTTGCGGATCGGGCTGGTGCGATGGCGGAGCAGGCTGTGGGTATTCCCATCCACCAGTACCAGGGCAATCTGGCGACCCCAGTTCCGCTCCCGGAGCACATCGCCCAGGCTCTGGATCAATTCAAGCGGCTGGATGTTATCCAGGTCGCTGTATTTGACCCAGATCACCGGGGTGTAATTTGACAGGCGCAGCTTCCAAGCGGATAGGTCGACTGTAAACAACTCAAAGCCGAGTGTCTGGCGGGCGTAACGAACCGAATAGCCCAGATCCTCGTTGAGCAGGCGTAACAATTTGGGCCAGTCTTTTTCCATCATGGGATTAAGTATAGAATAATCGTGAAAAACTGTCAAATTTTCGCTGGAGGGGCATCCACCCGACCGCGTCCCAAGCGCACCGGAACCCCGCCATTGACCAGGGCCAGGCTGGTGTCCAAGCGCAAGCCGGTCTGGCCGAGCAAAAGGCGGTCACTAGACAAAATCGCAACCTGCCAACCAGGGCAGCGAGCACGCAACATGTTGCCGAGTTGGGCATACAGGTTGCGCAAATCCTTCTCCGGGCTGACGCGCAAGCCATACGGTGGGTTGGTCACCAGCCATCCAGTTTGGGTCGGCGGCTCAACTGCTGAGACTGCCCGGCAGGAGAACTCGATCCAATCGGCTACGCCGGCTCGGGCAGCGTTGGCCTGGGCCAGCTCAATCGCACCAGCATCGCGATCAGATGCCAACAGGCGCAGCCTCCCGGCTTTGGCTTGCACCAGGCGTTGGCTGGCCTGGTCGGCCTGGAGCAGGAGCGCTTGCCAGGCGACGTGCTCAAAGGCTGGCCAATCCATGAAAGCAAAGCCACGCTGCCGGCCGGGCGGTATACCGAGCGCCAGGCTCGCCGCCTCGATCGGAATCGTGCCTGAGCCGCAGAAAGGATCGAGCAGGGGAGAATCGCCGTCCCAAGCGGAGGCGAGCAGCAGACCGGCTGCGAGGGTTTCGCGCAGCGGCGCCTTGGCGGTCGCCAGACGGTAACCGCGCCGGTGGAGCAGGGCGCCCGAAGAATCCAGGCTGATGGTGCAGTGATCGAATGCCAGGCGCACCACCACTAACTGGGACGGCGAACCCACAGCGTCGTCATCCGGTTTCAGTTGCGGCGATGGCCGACCCAAACGGTCGCCGATCGCAGCCGCAACCCGCTCGGCAACTGCATCGGAGTGGAACAGGCGGGATTTGTGGCAGGTCACGCGCAGCGCCACCGGCTGGCCAGGCTTGAGGAAACGTTCCCACTCCAGGCGGCCGGCGCGTTTACGTAATTCGCTGAAACCAATCGCCTGAAAATTTCCCAGGCGAGCCAAGACCCGGCTGGCTGTACGTAAATGCAGGTTGGCCCGATAGAGCGCGGCCAGATCGCCGGAAAACTCCACCCCGCCTGGGGTAGGAGCGACACGCTCCACCAGGCCAAGCTGGAGCAGCTCAAGCGCGGTAAGGGCTTCCAAACCCGGTGCAGAAACGGCGAAATAGGACAGCATAGCGGATTGATTATAGCACGCTCATCCCTTGGACGGCTTTCGCCGAGCGACCTAACTGGAAGGGCAGGCCGATCACCAACCCGATGTCTATATAAATAATACAATATATAAACATATCCTTGACAGTCGACGGATTCATCGGTATAATCCCTTTAGAGTTGAGATTAAACCAAGAATGGAAACAAACAATGGCCCTTTTCCTATCCTTTAAAGAAGTTTGGCGAAATAAAGGTCGGTTCGTCCTCTTTTCCCTGGTGATTGCCCTGATCACCACCCTGGTACTGTTTGTCGCTGCGCTGGCCGAAGGCTTGGCGCAGGCCAACCGCCAGTACCTGGAAAAACTGGATGCCGAATTACTGGTCTTCCAGGCCAACACCGAACTTTCAACAAACGCCAGCCGGCTAGACCGTTCTGACCTGAACGCCGTGGCGCGCATCCCCGGCGTGCAGGCAGCCGGACCGATTGGTTTTGCCAGTGGAACGATCCTGCAGCCAGGTAACGCCGAGGGATTGGATGCTTCATTGATAGGTATTGAGCCGGATCGCCCGGGCGCGCCGCCGGTCATCACTGGGAGCCCGATCAACAGCAGCCGTGGCTCGGAGGTGGTGATCGACCGGACCATCGCCCGGGAAGCCGACCTGGGTGTCGGTAGCGTTTTCACCCTGCGCACCATTCAGAATACCGAAGAAGAGTTTTTTGATCTCCGTGTGATTGGGATTACCGACTCGCGTGAATACCAGTACGCTGCATCGATCTTCCTGCCTTACCAGACCTGGGACGAGATCCGGCCTCAGACCGGCCAGTCCAACAGTCAGACCTCCCTGGCAAGCAACGTGATCGCGGTGAAACTGGAAGATCCTTCCCAGCAAGCCCAGATGACCGCAACCATCGAAAGCCGGGTGGATAAAGTGCAGGTGGCGGATATTGCTACTGCAATCAAAGCCCTGCCCGGTTATTCCGTCCAGCAATCAACCCTGCAGACCCAGCAAGCCTTCGTCCTGCTGATTGGCATCCTGGTGATCGGCGGTTTTTTCCAAATTCAAATCCTGCAAAAAATCCCCCAGATCGGTGTGCTCAAGGCGATCGGCGTGGCCAACCGGAGTGTAGCCTGGGCAGTAATCTGGCAAATTATCCTGGTGACCGCCTTTGGGGTGACCCTGGGCGGGCTGGCAACCCTGGGCCTGGCTGCAGGTATTCCCGATAGCGTACCGGTCCAATTTGCCGGAACGACGGTTGCCCTGGCTATCATCGCCCTGCTGGCAATTGGGCCGATCGGCGGGTTAGTTTCTGTGCGCCTGGCCGTGCGGGTCGAACCGCTAATTGCCCTGGGACTCAATCAATAAGCTCGAATAAAGGATGATGAACATGAACAAAAACCTTCAATTACAAACCATTGAAAATCCTCTGATGAACGCCAGGTTAAGCGAATTGAATTTCCAGGTAGCCCAAAGCGTGGTGATCGATGCCCAACAGGTCACCAAGATCTACGGCAGCGGCGCCAGCCAGGTCTATGCCGCCAACCAGGTAACCTTCCAGGTAATGCAAGGCGAGTTCGTCGGCCTGGTCGGGCCAAGCGGGTCAGGCAAGACCACCATGCTTGCGATCCTGGCGGCGCTGCTGAGGCCAACGGAAGGCCAGATCCAAATCGACGGATACGATCTCAGTTCAATGAAGGAAAATGATCGAGTGCGGTTCCGTCACGAGCGAATTGGCTTCACCTTCCAGTCGAACAACCTGGTGCCCTACCTGTCGGTTCAAGAAAATGTCGAGTTGATGTTACGATTGAATGGCCGCTTAAACAAAACCGAGCGCGAACGGACCATTGTCTTGTTGGAACGGCTGGGTTTAAAAGAGCGCCTGAAAAACCTGCCCAGCCAGCTTTCAGGCGGCCAGCGCCAGCGGGTGGCAATCGCCCGGTCTCTGATCCACAATCCTAGCCTGGTGCTTGCCGATGAGCCAACCGCTT
>CAZAGA010000014.1:0-20873 GCA_964484335.1 uncultured Anaerolineaceae bacterium | reverse complement strand
TGCTTGATTTTTTGGTGGAACTCTGCTGGCGTCCAGACATCTTCATCGCGGATCACCAACCGAGCCCCAGAAATCAGCGCAGTGAAAACCTGCTCGAGCCCAGCATCAAAATTAAGCGAGGCAAATTGCAGTACCGAGTCGCCCGCCTGGATGCCAAAATGCCTGGCCATATCCTGGCAGTGGTTGGCAGCTGCGGCATGCGTAATCATCACGCCCTTCGGTTTTCCAGTTGAACCAGAAGTGTAGATGACATAAGCCAGGTTATCTGGACTTGCCGGTAGCCAATCTGCCTCATCCTTGAGGTTCATTTCAGTTGCTATCTTGCCCACTTGCTGACTGCCAGGCGCATCCAGGTGGATCAGCTTGACCTGGCTGGCCTGGAATAGGCTCGCCAATTCGGGTTTCGCTTCCAACAGGCTGGCCTGGGTTAAGACCACCGGCGAACGGCTGTCCTCCAGCATGTAAGCCAGCCGCTCTGGAGGATAAGAAGGATCCAATGGTAAGAAAGCGCCGCCAGCTTTGAGAATCGCAAGCAAACCAACAATCATATCCAATGAACGTGTGACACAGACACCCACCAGAGTTTCAGGTGCAATGCCAAACTGCACCAGGCGCCGAGCCAGTTCTTCTGCTTGGCGGTCTAATTCCGCATAGCTCAGTTCAGGCCCCGCTCGATCAGCCAGGATGAGGGCAGTTGCGCCTGGAAGTTTTAAAGCCTGTTGGTGAATTAGTTCAGGCAGGAGCGTTGCAGACGGTTTCTGGCGGCCTTCCAGGGATGGACGATTCCAGGTCTTCAGCAGCAGGCTTTCCTCAGCTTCCGTAAGCAGAGGAAGTTGACTCAACCGCCAATCTGGATGAGCAACAATACCTTCCAACAGCGCTTGGAAATGGCCAAGCAATCGCTGGATTGTACCGGATTCAAACAAATCACTGTTGTAGTTGAGGTATCCCTTTAGCTGGTGCTCTGCCCCTTGAATGCCCTCTTCCATCGATAGCGCCAGGTCGAATTTTGCGGTTCCGCTGTCTATTGGGATTGCAGTAATTGTCAACCCAGGCAGTTTCAAGGACTGCAGGGGCGAGACTTGCAGGTCGAAGATGACCTGGAAGAACGGCGCGCGGCTCATATCACGTTCAGGCTGGAGCGCTTCGACCAGCATTTCAAACGGCAAGTCTTGATGCGTATAAGCCTGCAATGCAGATTCGCGCACACGGTTGAGCAGTTCATTGAAGGTCGGATCCCCAGAACAGTCGGCCCGGATTACCAATGTGTTCAAAACGAAGCCGATCAGGCTTTCTGCTTCGATCCGGGTTCGGTTCGCTACCGGCGTACCGATACTGAAATCTTCCTGACTGGTATGGCGCATCAGAAGCGTCTGCAAGGCCGCCATCAGAGTCATGAACATGGTGACGCCTTCTCGCTGGTTGAAGGCAGCCAGGGCATTACTGAGAGAGGCCGGCAGCTCAAACCATTGGTTTGCGCCATGCCAGCTTTGTACCGCCGGACGGGGGGCATCGCCAAACAATTCCAGGTTTGGATTGTGTTTGAGTTGCTCTTTCCAGTAATTTAACTGGCTTTCCAACCTTTCTCCCTGCAGCCAGCTCCGCTGCCAGGCAGCATAATCCACATATTGGATCGGAAGGTCAGGCAGCACTTGATCCAGGTTGATCTGGTTACCGGCTTGGACAGCTTTATAAGCTGTATAAAGCGCTGCCACTTCGCGGATCAACACCGCCACCGACCAACCGTCCGAAACAATATGGTGCATGGTCAGGAAGATAACATGTTCTTGAGCCCCAATATTCAATACAGTCAAGCGCAGCAATGGACCCCGGCTGAGGTCAAACGGCTGGCTGGCTTCTTCGATCGCTAAACGAGTGATTTCAACATCAATTTCCCCTTCGGGAATCCCTATGAGATCGATTACCCCGACCGGCGTATCCATCTGCTCATGGATTTTTTGGACCGGTTGACCTTGAACTTCCTGGAAAGTCGTCCGGAGCGATTCATGGCGCTGGACAATCTTTTGGACACAAAACTCGAGCCCGTGGAAATCCAGGTCGCCGGTCAGACGAAGTGCAGCAAAGTTGTTGTACAACGGGCTGCCCGGTTCCAATTGATCAATGAACCACAGGCGCTGCTGACCAAAAGAAAGCGGCAAGTCCCCACCGCGCTGGATCGGCAGAATTTGTTCTGCCAGGCCTGAAGTCTCTCTTGCGTCTGCCTGGAGCTCGTCCACAGGCAGAGGTTGCCCTTCAACCAGCATTGCACCGGCTGGCTTTCCTGCAGCTTCGATCAAAGTAACCAGGCCAGCAACCGTTGGACTCTCAAATAGCCGCCGCAAAGGTAGCTCCACCTTGTAGGTATCCCGTAAGCGGGTGACCAATTGGGTGGCCAGGAGTGAATGACCACCTAATTCAAAGAAATCATCGTATACCCCCACCGGGCTGATGCCGAGAATTTTCTGCCAGGCCTCAACAATTTGAGTCTCCAGGGAATTGCGAGGCGCCACGTACGTCGTTTGGAGATTCGGCCGGGGGAACATCCCAGAGCCCTGCGCCATTGCAGCCTGGTTTTGATCTTCAGGCGTCCCGCCTGCCCCAAGTTGTTCGTCCAACCTTGCCCGACTGGCAGTAGTTTGGCTGACCCATTGGGCGATCCGGGCCTCCAGTTCAGCGGTGGAGACTACCAGGTGTCGATGACCATAGGAAGCCAGGGAGAGCGCTCTTTCAAAAACCTGAATCCCTTCATCCGGTGTCATCGTCAGTTCAGCTAGCGTAGTTCGGGAGCCAAGGTTTGCCAGGCTTGACTCTCCCGGTTCAGAGAACTGCCAACCATCCCAATCGACGTTCATCCAAACGGTGTTCGAACCAATCGACTGCCCAGTCTGGCGGTTAAACTGAGCCGCTGCCAGACCTAAGGCAGCGTTGGCAGCCGCGTACGCGCCAAGCCCCAGTCCGCCAAGCACCGCAGAGAGCGATGATTGAATGAAGACGAAATCTGGCTGCTGACCTGACTGAAGCAGGGCAGTTTGCAGCGCTTCTAAGCCGTTTAGTTTCGGCCTGGATTGGTCGAGCAGGGTATCCAGGTTGGTCTCGAACAGGGGCTTGATCGCTGCTTCCCCAACCAGGCCAGCAGCATGAATGATGCCATCTAGCTCGCCAAGGATTTCCACCACCTGACCAATTACGCGCTGCATTTCAATCGGTTGCGAGACATCTGCCTTGAATACCAGCACCGGATGCCCGAGAGCTTCAATCTCCAGCAAGCGCTTGATACGGGGTAAAACAGTCGCGAAAGCGGATGTCTCCATCGTTTCCATCCCGACCAGGCTTTCCCATTCCTGGCGAGGTGGCAGATCAAAACGGTCCACCAGGACCAACCTGGCCTGGACTCGAACCGCTAGGTGTTCAGCAAAGGTCAGGCCGATCCGGCCCAAACCGCCGGTGATCAGGTAAACACCATTTTGACGCAGCAGAGAAGGATCCTCAGCGGAATGGCGGTCTTCAATGGGATCATACAGCGGCGCCCAACGCTGGCGGCCGCGATAGGCAACGAATCTTTCGGCTGGTTGCTGAACCAGTTCTGAAATCAACCAAGCAGCTGCCCGGGAAGCCCAATCAGGATCCAGACTCTCGCTTAAATCGATATTCCTACAAACCAGATTGGTGGTTTCTTGAGAGATTACTTTGCATAAAGCCGTAAAGGAGGCCTGGTGTGGGTCCAGTGCTTCCTCACCGGTTACCTCATAAGCATTGTTGGTAACTACACCCAGTTGGAGTGTTGGAAGCTGACTCCGCTTCGAGATTACCTTAACCAGGTTCAACAAACCCTCGAAGCCTGTGAACACTGCCGCTCCGGGTTTTCCGAGACCCCATAGATATGCAATTGTCTGCGGTAAAGCATGCTCTTGCTCCAGGGATTGGAACAATTGCTCCATATCGCCCAGGCTTGATGGATTAACCTGGTATCCCGATACTGTGGTCTGGAAACTTTCCCCCGGCTCTACCAAAATCACTGACCGCTGCGGGAATTTCGAGGAGACTTGCCGGAGAAACGCGCCGGGTAACATATCCAAACCGGAGGTTGTCTGGTAATCTGGATCTGAGAATGGGTTGGTGAATACCAGCCATTGGCCAGGTTGGATTTGATCAGGATTGTCACTAGAAGCCGGCAGGTCGAGCACAAGCTGTGAGAGGGTTTCAAGTCGCTTCCAGGTTGGCATGTAGAGCCACTCGGCAGGATTACTCCGTTTCTTCAGCTCGATTCGCGCTGGCCTGCGAGATTTCGGCTGTGTCCCAGCCGGTCTTTCTGGGCGCGAGCCAGATATCAGCAAGCGACTCAGTGGCACATCCGGATCCACCCAATAGCGTTTATTTTCAAATGGGTAAGCGGGGAGTGGCAGGCGGTGACGCTCCATTCCTTGGTGATAATTCTGCCAGTTAATCTCGAAACCAATCAACCACAAGCGTCCGAGGGTACTGAGCAAAAACTCCTGATCAGATTGCGAGCTGCGCGGTGGGCGTAGGGTAGAAAACAGGTAACGGTCACCTAGTGGCCTGGCTTCAGCAGCTGTTTTGGCAGTCAAGACATTCTTTGCCAGAGTGGTAAGGGTTTGCCCCGGACCAATCTCCAGCAATACCCAGGCTGGGTCGCGCAAGATTTCACCCACCCCATCACTGAAACGAACCGTCTGGCGCAGGTGACGCACCCAATAATCCGGATCAACCGCCTGTTCTGCGGTCAACCAATCTCCAGTGACATTCGACATAATCGGAATTTCAGGCCCGTATAGTTCCAAGCCATCAAACTGCTGGCGGAAGACATCCAGGATAGGATCCATCATTTCTGAATGGAAGGCATGTGAAGTACGCAAACGCCGGAATTCGACCCCATCGTTTGCCAGTCGATAGGATAAAGCATCGATCCGCTCAAAATCACCCGAAATCACACATAAGGAAGGTGCATTCACTGCTGAGAGCGAGAGACCTGGTCCCAGGTAGGGCCTTATTTCCGCTTCGGAGAGGGGCACGCTGAGCATCGCGCCACCTGGCAGGCTTTGCATAAAACGCCCTCGCGCTGCCACCAGCTTGAGCGCATCTTCGAGCGAAAAAACACCCCCCAGGCAAGCCGCGACATATTCACCAATGCTATGCCCAATCATCGCCTGTGGTTCTATTCCCCAGTGGATCAACAAACGCGCCAATGCATATTCGATCACGAACAAGGCTGGCTGAGTAAAGGCAGTTTGCATCAGAGCCTGGGCAGCATCCTCAGAACCAGAATCCTTCGACACACCCTCAAGGGACGGAGCTGCCCCGGCACCATGGCCCGAAAAGATCACCTCGCGCAAATCCTGCCCAAGTATCTCAATCAAGAGTTCAGCGCATTGATCCACCTGCTCACGAAAAACAGTTTCCGTCTGGTACAAGCCATATGCCATGTCCGGATACTGAGCACCCTGTCCCGAAAACATGAAAACAATCTGCGGCCGCTGCTTTCCACTGACATCTCTCAGAGCTCCGCTTAAAATCCGCATTGGGTCCCGGCTGCTTAAGGCCAGGGCTGCATCTTTCGCGTTGGCACAAACCACCACCCGGCGAGAACCGAAGGCTTTTCGCCCAACCTGAAGCGTATAAGCGACATCTGCTACCGGAATTTCAGGCTGCTGTTGGAGAGCTTTCACGAGTTGGTCAGTGGCTGCTTCAAGCGCGCTGTTGGACCGTGCAGAAACAAGCAATAGCGCCGGGCGGTCAGGAAGTGATCGCCCGAACGAGTCCAGCTTTACCTCCCCACCGGATTCTTGTTCAGCTTGCTCAAAGTATCCATCCAGTACAGCGGCTTCCTCCAGAATCATGTGAACATTCGTACCGCCGATGCCAAAGGAACTAATCCCAGCCCGGCGGGGTAAACCGGCGAGGTGCTCTTTGCCAAAGCCATCCCACGACCGGAGCTGGGTATTGACAAAGAATGGACTGCTTTCAAAATCAATCTTTGGATTCGGGCGGGTAAAATGCAGGCTGGGTGGGATCAGACCGTGCTTGAGAGCCAGGGTGGTCTTAATCAGGCTGACCACGCCCGCTGCGGCATCCAGGTGACCGACGTTCGTCTTGACAGACCCAATCGCGCAATATTGCTTAATATCCGTACCGGCCTGGAAAACCTGCGAAAGGGCTGCGACTTCTATCGGGTCGCCTAAAGCGGTCCCAGTTCCGTGAGTCTCAATATAGGAAATAGATGCCGGGTCAACATTGGCAATTGCCTGGGCAGTGCTAATGACTTCAACCTGCCCTTCGATGCTTGGCGCAGTATAGCCAACCTTGACAGAGCCATCATTATTGATCGCCGAGCCCTTAATAATTGCGTAGATAGTGTCGCCATCCCGCACCGCATCCGCCAGGCGCTTGAGCACTACCACGCCAGCGCCGTTGCCACCGACAGTTCCTGCCGCGCGCGCATCAAAAGCACGACAATGCCCATCTGGTGAAGTAATTCCGCCTTCTTGGTACAGATAACCACCTTTTTGGGGCAAGCGGATATTTACCCCCCCAGCCAGCACCATGTCACATTGGTAACTCAACAGGTTCTGGCAGGCCAAGTGGACTGCGACCAACGAAGTCGAGCATGCCGTCTGGACATTGATGCTTGGACCGCGTAGGTTGAGCTTGTAAGAAGTCCGCGTTGGCATGAAATCCTTGTCATTTCCCAGGTTCAACTGGTAACCGCTGACAGACTCCATAATTTCCAGGTTGGGCAGCAGGTTAAACATCATATAGGTGTTCATACCTGACCCAGCAAAAACACCGATCCAACCTGGATAGGTTTCTGGGTTATAACCGGCGTTTTCAAGCGCCTCCCAGGCGATTTCCAGGAAAACTCGGTGCTGAGGATCCAGAATCGCTGCTTCGCGTGGATAGATATTGAAGAAACCGGCGTCGAAATCTTCGATGCCATCCAGAACTCCGCCGGCTTTGACGTAATGGGGATCTTTTATTAGTTCAGGGGCAATTCCGGCCGCCTCAACTTCTTCATCAGTGAAAAAGGAGATCGATTCGACGCCATTACATAAATTCTGCCAGAAAGCATCAAGATTCCTGGCCCCCGGGAACCGGCCAGCCATTCCAACAATCGCCACTTCCATGGCGCGTGTTTCTTCGATTGCAGAGAGGATTTGGCTCAGGTCATGACTCATGTTACTCTTTGTCTCCAGGCTTACGGGTCTCTGTCTTCCCAGGTGTTGCACTGCTTGAAGGGGATTGCCGGGTAGGGTTGCCACTCGGCCGTTTCTCACCCGGAGAAACTGTCCCCTGAGGGCCAATCCGTTTTAGCGCCGCTTCGCGGGCGGCGGAAGCGCGCGTGTTGGCGATCTCGCGCATCCGGTCTACCTGACGCTTCATGGCTTCTTTTTGAAGCTCGGCGCGATCCTGAGTTTTCTGAAGATTAGCCTGTTCAGGGTTATCTTTACTCAGGTAATCAGCCAGGGAAATCACCGTTGGATAACGGAACAAATCCACCATCGAAAAGGTACGATTCAGGGTTTCTTGTAGCCGGGTGTGGGCCTTAAACATTAAGAGCGAATGCCCACCGAGGTCAAAAAAGTTATCATTTAGACCCACTCGCTCAATATTCAGAACTTCCTGCCAGATTCCAGCTACGATTCGCTCCATCTCAGTCTGAGGTGGAACATAAGCAGCATCGAGCTCAGGACGTGAGCTATCCACGTCCGGCAGTGCTTTCCGATCGACTTTGCCGTTGTTATTCAAAGGCAAGGCATCCAGTAGGATGAACACCGCTGGGATCATGTACTCTGGCAGGTACTGGCGCAAGTAGCTGCGCATATCATTCACGCTGAGTGAAGCGCCTGGTTCAGGCGCCAGGTAGGCTACCAGGCGCTTTTCTTCATGTTTGTTGCCGCGCGCCACCACAGCCGCCATTTGCACCTGGGGGTGTTGGCTGATCACTGCCTCAATTTCCTCCATCTCGATCCGGAAACCGCGGATCTTGACCTGGAAATCAACCCGGCCCATGAACTCTAAATTGCCATCCTGATCGTAACGCGCCAGATCACCGGTCCGGTACAAGCGGTCATGCGGGAATGCCTGGTCATAGGGATTGCCTGGCAGCGGTGTCCAGAATGGGTTGGTGATGAACTTTTCGGCTGTCATTTCAGGCCGATTCAAGTAGCCACGCGCCACGCCGATCCCGCTAACATAGATCTCGCCCGGGATTCCAATCGGCACAGGCTGGCGATTCGAATCCAGCAGGTAAATCTCCATATTAGCGATGGGCCGACCGATCGGCACGATGCTGCGGCCTTTAAGCTGTTCAAGAATGGTTTCGGAGGTTGACTCCCGGCCATCGATCCGGAAGAAGGTCGGACCAACCGTGGCTTCAGTCGGCCCGTAGGCGTTCAAGAAATAGCGACCAACCGCCCATTTGGAAACAATTTCCGGCGTGCAATTCTCGCCGGCCGAAACCAATGTCTTCAGATGCGGTAACTGTTCCGAGGGCAGCATAGCCAGGACAGATGGCGGAAGGGTTACCGCAGTGATGGCATACTTCTGCAAGGTCTGTAGTAAGTCAGGTATTGACATCAAGGTATCCAGGCGGGCCAGGTAGAGCGTCCCCCCCGATAACAGGGATGTCAGAATCTCGGATACCGAGGCATCAAAGCTGAATGAGGCAAACTGGAGTGTGCGGCTGGAGGAGTCCAGGGCGAACGCTTCGACTTGGGCTAAAGCCAGGTTACAAACCCCGGCATGCTGGATCATCACGCCTTTTGAGCGACCGGTGGAGCCAGAGGTATAAATGATATAAGCCAGATTCCTGGCATTCACCGGGCTGGCCGGATTCTTATCCAGGTCAATCCCTGATCGATCAATCGCGGGTCGTTGGGTCAAAACCAGCAACTCATCAATCATCCCTTCCCAGTTTTTATCCAGGTAAACCAGCTGGGCGGTCAAGGTTGGCAAACGATCCAGCAGGTGAGAATGGGTCAAAACCACCGGCACCCTGGCATCTTGCATCATGAAGGCCAACCGGTCAGCGGGGTTATTTGGATCCATCGGCAGGTAGGCCCCTCCAGCCTTTAAGACGCCTAGCATCGCCACAATCATATTAATCGAACGTTCCAGGATGATCCCAACGATGACCTCAGGTCCCACGCCCAGGCCAATCAGGCTGTGAGCCAGGCGGTTAGCTCGGCGGTTCAATTCCGCGAATGTCAGGCTTTGGTCCTCAAACACCAGGGCAACCGCATCTGGTGTTTGCTCAACCTGTCTCTCAAACAGATGATGAATACACAACTGCTCCGACAAGAACCGTTCCGTTCGATCCGGGATGCCTTTATCACCCCAGGAACGCCGGGTCTGGTTTAATCCAACCAGGAGCTGATTTTTCTCATGCTGGCTGAGCATAGGCAGTAATTTGATCGATTGCTCAGGGTCGAACACGATTTGCTCAAGCAGCGTCAGGTAATGAGAAAGCATGCGCTGAATCGTCGGAGGGTCAAACAGACCTGTATTGTATTCAATCGCCGCTGCTAGCTCCGATTCCGAATCGGCAATCTGCATGGTCAGATCAAATGGCGACATGCGTTCTTCCAACGCCACGGATGAAAGCGGTAGGCCGCCCAGATCCATTTCGACGCCTTCGCGACTAAGCGCCAGTTGGGTCAGGCCCTCCTGGTATAACAGGTGCGAACGTTGCAGGACAAACATTACCTGGAAAATTGGCGGGCGGCTGGGGTCACGTGTTGGATGTAATTTTTCCACCAACTGCACGAAGGGGTAATCCTGGTAAGAAAGCGCATCCAGGACAGTCTGCTGGACGTCACTCAGGATTTCAGAGAACTTGGGGGTTCCAGTAAAGCGAGTCCTCAGTGCGACCGGACTGGCAAAATAACCGATCACATTTGCAAATTCCGGTCGGGTTCGACCGGTGGTCGGCGACCCCACAATAATATCTTCCTGTCCGGTGTAGCGGTACAACAATGTCTGGAACGCCGCCAACAGAATGACAAACGGCGTGATCCCAAAGCGTTCCCCAAGTCCGCGGATCTTGCGAGTCAACTCTTTCCCCAGGCTTCTAGTCTGAATCGAGCCATCATAGGTTTGGACGGGCGGGTGCGGACGGTCGGCGGGCAATTCAAGCACTGGCAGCTCTCCGGAAAGCTGTTGCCGCCAGTATTCCCACATTTGCTCTCCCAGGGGACTTTCGAGCAGTTTCTGTTGCCAGCGGACATAATCAGAATACTTGACTTGCGGCGCAGGCAGCAGATTCGCTAATTGCCTATCTGAATATCCGTTCGAGATTGCTTTGTACAGGATGCCAAACTCATTGGCGATCAGAGTCAAGGACCATAAATCCACCACGATATGGTGAGCCGTTAAAACCAAGATGTGTTCTTCCGGGCTGATGCTAAATAGCAGCATCCGGACCAGCGGACCCTGCTCAAGATCATAAATCGTATAGGCTTCTTTCGATAGCCGGTCGTTGAGAGTATTCTCCAACCAGCCGGAAGCATCCACCATGCTAAAGATCTCAGGGTTGGTTGCAGCCAGGTCATAACCTTCTCCAGGATCGGAGGAGGGATTGAACCGAAAAACTCTTTGGACCGGCTCGCCGGTTTGAGCCAGGAAGACAGTGCGCAATGCAGGGTGCCGCTCGATCAACTTCCGGCAGGCAGCCTGCATGGCGGTTGGCTCTACCGACGAGCGGATACGCACGGCATACACCGGGTTATAGACGCTGCCAGGCGCCATCTGGTGTTGGAGCCATAAGGCGCGTTGGCCATGGCTGAGTGGATGATCCTGAAATGGCTCGCTATCCGCCTCATCGAGGGGTCTTGAGGCATCCAGTTGGCTAGTGGTGAGTGGTTTTGGCATTTCAACCGCGACTTCCAAAGATGCCTGGTCTCCAGGCTCTGCGATTTGAGCCAGGAGCAAATCAGCCAGCTCGCGCGGGTTGGGACCACGTAGCAGTGCCGTAACTGGTAAAACCAGTTTCAGGTTAGTCTCCAACCGGTTTTTCAATTCAACCGCCATTAATGAATCCAAGCCCAGGTAGGCCAGAGAGGTATTCGCGTCGATCTGGCCGGCAGACATTCCCAGGACCTGGGCAAGCTGCGACTGGATATAGATCATAAGATGGTCACGACGCAGCTCATGAACTGAAACTGTGCTTTCAGCTGCCGGCTTGATTGCCAAAATCTCCGCCAGGATCCCGCTTGCCCGAGAAGCTCCAGAGCGTTCTGGCGCTTCCATTGTTACGCTTCCCGAATCCATTTCTTGGATCAATTGAGATAAAAACGGCCACTGTAAGGCAGATGGGTAGAACTCCCGCCACTGGTCCATCCGGATGGGCATCACGCCAACTACAGGTTCTGATCCAGCTACGAGGATCTCAAAAGCAGCCAGGCCCTGGTCAGGAGGGATTCCATCAAAGCCACGCTGGGCCAAACGACCACCGCGTTCTGGTCGAGCTGCCAGGCCGACCTCCGTCCACGGCGCCCATTGGATGCTCAAGGCCGGCAATCCAAGGCTGCGCCGGTAGCCAGCCAAGCCGTCCAGGTAGGCATTCGCAGCCGCGTAATTACCTTGACCTGGGGAACCCATCAAAGATGAGGCGGAAGAAAACAGGACAAAGAAATCCAGCGGATCGGTCAGAGTTTGCTGGTGTAAGATCCAGCTTCCACGCACCTTAGGCGCAAGAACCTTCTCAAAGCTCTCCAGGCTGAGCTGGGCCAGGATGCCATCGTCCAGGACGCCAGCCGCGTGAAAAACACCTCCCAGGGGAGGCCGGTTGGCCCGCAAATCAGCCAGGACAGCCTCGATCGACTGCTCGGAAGAAACATCAGCCTGAAAGACATCCACCTGGACGCCTGCCTGGCGAAGGGTTTCGATAGTTGCCTGGGCAGCCGGGGACGGTAATGAACGTCCTAACAGAGCGAGAGTGCCGGCGCCACGCTGGCCCATCCATTCAGCGAACGCCAGGCCCAGGCCTCCCAAGCCGCCAGTGATCAAATAAGTTCGATCGGAACGAAATTGGCCAGAAAAAAGCGGGGCTGGTTGGACCATCACCGTCTCTTCCGGTTGAGTTAAAACAATCTTACCGGTATGCCGGCTTTGGGCCATGAAGCGAAAAGCTGCTGGAGCATTCGACATTGTAAACGCCTGAACAGGAAGCGCCTGCAGCTCACCGCTCTCGAACCGCTCAACCAGCTGGGCCAGCATTACGCCAAGCAAGTCAGGCTTTTCAACTGCCATTCTCGCCAGGTCAATTGCAAAATAGGAAATGTTTTTCCGGAAAGGCCACAATCCAATCGGGCTGTTGGCATAAATATCGCGCTTGCCAATTTCCAGGAAACGACCATATGACCGCAAGATCGCCAGGCCCTTTTCAACCGCTTCGCCTGCCAGAGAATTAAGGATGATGTCCACGCCCGCCTCGCCCGGCTGGGTAGCGGTGAGCTGTAAAACCTGGTCGGCAAAGACCAGCGAGCGAGAATCCATGACATGCTGAACCCCCAACGAAGCCAGCAACTCACGCTTCTCGGAACTGCCGGCGGTAGCAAAGATTATTGCTCCAGCCAACCGGGCCAGTTGAATAGCTGCCAGGCCGACGCCACCTGCGCCGGCATGGATCAAGACTCGCTCACCAGGTTGGATCCTGGCCAGATACTCCAGGGCGTAAGATGCAGTCAAGAACACAATTGGAATTGCCGCCGCCTGCTCCCAAGTCAGTTGACCAGGTTTGCGGGCAACCAGGCTAGCCAGCGTGGTGGTGTAAAGCCCAAAGCTGGCTGGCGCAATTGCAATCACCTCATCACCAACCTGCCAGGTGTTCACCCCCTCACCTACTGCGACGACCCGACCAGCGCATTCAGTGCCAAATTGGATCGGCCCCGGAGGCAGATCCGGTCGAAGACCCAGTGCGGTCAAGACATCCAGGAAGTTCAGCCCGGCAGCCTGGACCTGGATTTCGATCTGCCCTGGCCCAGGTGAGAGGCGTGGTGCAGTTTGCAGTGCAAGAGAATCGAGATCACCTGAAGTAGAAGGTTGGGTTGCAGATTGAGAATCACCGGTACTTTTGGACTGGCTTCGCGTGGTCAGACGGTAGTTCTGGTCTTTTTCTGGGTCAAAGAGGGTCAAGGATGGCCCGAGCTGATTGCTCGCTTCTGCCTCGCCAGGATAATAACGTTCCAACCGGGCGACATAACGACTTGCCCCACGCAGGGCAATCTGATTTTCAGCGGCTGGTCCACCAGGATTGTAGAGCAATTCATCTGAAAGTAGGCCCAACTCAGCCTGGGAGTCAGCCCCACTGGCCAGGCTGAGGTCCACCAGGCAGCAATTCAAGTCGGATTGTTCATGGATGATCGTGCGCCCCAATCCCCAAATACTGGACGAGGCTGCGCCGAGGGCGGTACTGATCACCGAATCCGAATCAAAACCAGTCCGTTGTGCATTCCGAGTGACCAGGAATACACGTGGGGTTGTTTTTGAGACAAGCTGGGTGATGGATTGAACCAGGTAGAGAATGCTGCCAAGCGTAGCCACCTGGTATTCTTCCAATTCAGCCAGGCTAAGTGTTTCAAATACGTCTTCCCGCAAGCCAACCAGACTGACAATACCATCAAAACCTTCTGTGCCGCCCACTTGCCGGAGCAACTGAAGAAAATCATCTCCACTTTGAGGGCAAGTTGCAAGGACATACTGCGCTTGGGCTACGGCCAGCTTTTCAGCCAGTCCGGCCACGAGCGACTTTTGCCAGGCATTCTCTTCTGGATCCCCGAGAATCAGCCAGTGCTTGCGCAAGATAGGCTCGGACGCGCCAACAGCCGCTGGATCCCGCAACGCAGGGGCGAGTTGCCAGGTGGATCGATAAAACCAGCGCTCGATTACCGCAGGTTGATCTTGCAAAGGCTGACTAATCGTCGAAGGCACTAATTGCTGGAGTTGAAGGCCATAGATTTCTGCGATAATCTGGCCTTCGGCATCCCACAACGTAACATCTCCCTTGAGGGTTGCAGGCGAGGCTGCCGGCGAAGGGTTCCCGGTAGTGCTGCTAGGATCCAAAAGAACCGCGTGGCTCCACAACTCAGTACTCTCTGGTCGGCGCAATAGGCGCAGGCGTTCTACTGCTACAGGCACGAAGGTCGGGAGTGACTTTTGGCCGGCAAGGGCTTGCACCTCATCCGGAAGCTGGCTAAGGGTTTGCTGTTCCATTTGATATTTGGAGGAAACCGCTGCCCCAAGCGCCTGGAAAGCTGCATCTAAAAGTGCGGGGTGAATGGAATATTGTTTACTCAACAACAGCGGCTGGTGCTGCTCAATGGGTTGGATATGAGCTAGGGCTTCGGCCGGGCGAGCCCAGATCTCCCGGATTCCCTGGAAATATGGTCCGTATTCCAATCCGGCCTGGCGAAGCGATTCATAATAGGATTCAACGGGCAGCTGTTCTGCACCAGATTCGACAAAGCGCTGGCGAAGCCCATCTAACGTAGAGTCATTCTCAGAGGACTGCCCGCCTGGGCGGCACAGACCGCTGGCATGCAGGGTCCAACGTTCGCGCTGACCGGGATGCTCATGATCCTGCCGGCTGAATAACTGGAAGTGTATTCCAGGCTGAACGCTGGCAAGGTCGCCCCTATTTTCACTGATGACCAGTTGGAGTTCTTTGGCTTGCTCTTCCGAAAGCACCAAAGCCTGGTGAAAAATCGCCTGCTCAATTTCGAAAATCCCAGCCGCCTGACTAGCAGCACCCTGCCCAAAGGCCTGACTAGCAGCAGTTAAGGCTGCTTCAAGATAGGATGCCGCTGGCAACATTACCGCCCCAAGGACACGGTGGTCCTTCAAATAGGGCGCCTGGTTAACGCTCAACTCCGTTTCCCAAAACTGGACGCCCGGTTGGCTGGCGGAAGACAGGCGCATCCCAAGCAGAGGGTGACCATTTAGCGATGTATAACGAATTGAAACTGTCTCGCTTCGCCCTTCCTGAATCCAATAGCGTTGATGGTCCCAGGGGTAAGTGGGTAATTCAACCTGCCGACGGCGGTCATGTTTCTCTGGCAATAAACCTGTGATCGGATAGCCAGCCGTGTACAACGCAGCGATGGTTTCCAACATCACGGCGCGTTCGGATTCTTGTTTCCGGCCGCTTGGCAAGGCCAAGCCTGGACGGCCAATCTCCTTCAATCCTTCGCGTATCGCCGTCACCAGCACCGGATGTGGGCTGATTTCTATAAATACATCCTGGCCTTGATCGACAAGCTGTTGGACAACCGGCCAAAACCGGACTGGCTTCCGAAGATTGCTTCCCCAATATTCTTCATTCAATTCTGAACCATCTACCAAGCGGCTTAACACGGTCGAATAGACTGGGATCGAGCCAGTTTGAGGTTGAAGACCAGTCAAACCAGAGACGAGCTCCGGGCGCAGGGGTTCCATCTGCACGCTGTGCGAGGCGACATCGACCTTGACTCGCCGGGCGAAGACACCTTGTCGGTCCAAATTGCCAACAATTTGATCAATCTCCGCTGGATCGCCTGATATCACGGTTGATCGCGGGCCGTTGCTGACACCCACCGAAACCAGATGCTCAACCGGCTTAAGCAGTGTTTCTGCCTCTTCCAGGCTGATCCCGACTACTGCCATTGCACCCTGTCCACTCACTCGGCGCATTAACTGACTGCGCAGGCAAATGATGTGAGCCGCTTCTTCCAGGCTGAGCGCACCAGCAATAGCTGCTGCAGCTACCTCGCCAAGGCTGTGTCCGACCACCGCTCGTGGACGAATGCCCCACGACATCCATAATTCCGCCAGGCTGACTTGCATGGCAAACAAAGCTGGTTGAATAACATCGATTTCACTAGCCAGGCCTTCAGCCGCCTGGTCGGAGGTCAGCTTTTCTATCAGAGACCAACCTGTAAATTTCTGTATCGCCTGGTCGCAACGCTCGATGGATCCGCGGAAGACCGGTTCCTGCTGGAGCAGCTCGCGACCCATTCCTACCCACTGCGATCCTTGCCCTGGAAAAACAAAGACAATGTTCGGGGATTCGACCAGGCTTGCCCGGTTGGCTTCTCCTGCCACCAGGTAAGGGCGCTTTTCACCCTGCAACCAAGCGCCAAGCAAGTCCGCAGCAGCCCGGTTGCTGTCTGCAACAACCGCCAAACGGTTAGGATGATGGCTCGTCCGGTAACTGGCTGTATAAGCTACATCGGCGAGGACTGGCAGATCTTGACCATCCACTGGCTCGGTTAAATATTTCTGGTATGTAGCAGCCAGTTGTTGGAGCGCCTGCGGTGTACGAGCTGAGATTGGCAATAAGACAGCAGGTGGTTCAGAGAGCAACTCAACAGCCTGAGCTTTATCGGCAGTTTCAATCGATGATATCGGTGAAACACTTGCAGGGTCAGCCAAAACGATATGTGCATTCGTGCCGCTGAAACCGAATGAGCTAAGACCGGCAATTCGCTTCCCATTGATCGCAGGCCAGGGGGTCGTTTGATTTGGGATGACGAATGGATATTGATCCCAATCGACCAATGGATTTAGCTCTTTAACATGCAATTGAGCCGGAATCTGGGCATGCTGCACTGAAAGGACAACCTTAATCAGGCCAGCGACCCCCGCAGCGGCTTCTGAATGACCAATATTCGCTTTCACTGCTCCCAGGTAAATTGGTACAGCAGGCTCGTCGCCTTGTGTACGCCGATCGCCGAATACCGCCCCTAAGGCCCGCACCTCGATCGGGTCGCCTAGTTCCGTCCCGGTGCCATGCGTTTCAACAAAACTAACCTGGTGCGGGCTGATTCCTGCTGCGTTTAAAGCGCTTTGGACAACTGCCTGCTGCGCCAGGGGGTTGGGAGCCGTCAGCCCATTACTACGGCCATCTTGGTTAATCGCCGAACCCAGGATCACTGCCAAGACACGATCGCCATCGGCCCGGGCATCGCTCAAGCGTTTCAACACGACTACACCGCAGCCTTCCGAGCGGACATAGCCATCAGCAGAAGCATCAAAAGTCTTGCAACGGCCGTCATGGGCCATTGCTCGCAGCTTCGAGAAGTAAATCGTCCCTTCTGGCGAGAGGATTGCATTGACTCCACCAGCAATTGCCAGGCGGCACTCCCCACTGCGCAGGCTTTGCGCAGCCAGGTGGACTGCGACCAGCGATGAGGAGCAAGCTGTATCTATTGAGATACAAGGTCCTTGCAACCCCAAAGAATAAGAAAGCCTTCCGGCAGCCACGCTGAAAGCTGTGCCGGTACCGATATATGGATTTACTTGCTCAATCGTCCCCCCGCTCTTGAACAAGCTGGCAAAATCATTGCTGCTGATTCCAACAAAAACGCCAGTCGCGCTACCAGCAAGCTCTCCAGCACGCTGCCCGGAATGCTCCAGCGCCTCCCAGGCCACTTCCAACAGTAAACGCTGTTGAGGATCCATATTGGCTGCTTCGCGGGGCGAGATGCTAAAGAAAGCCGGGTCGAATTGGTCGATCCCATCCAGAAAGCCTCCCCAGCGCGTGTACATCTTCCCGGTCGCTTCGGGATCAGGATCATAATATGCTTCCCAATCCCAACGCTCCTTGGGAACTTCTTGAATGGCATCCATGCCATTCTCGAGTAGATTCCAGAATTCCTGGGGAGATTTTACGCCTGGGTACCGGCAACTGAGACCGATAATAGCAATGGCCTCACGCTGGCCATGTTCGAGTGCATCAACTTTGGCCTGAAGATCCTCCAGCGCTAACAACGCACGCTTGAGAGGAGAAAGCTGTCCAATTCTGTCGGTAGCTTCGGTCATAGGGTGTAGGTTCTCTATCTTGATTGTCTTGTGTAGCCTGTTTCTCGATAATCCTGGCCCGATCTGAATTCTGAATGGCAATAAAAAACTGGTTCGAATATTCCGGTTGCCTACACCGGATCATCCGAGGTTTAAGCGGCGTAAATTCAGCGTTTGAATGGAAACAATCCATACCCGCACCGCTAATGTGTCCAGAGTTCAGGTAATCGTTGGCTGCCAGAGGTTCATATTTATGCTCTTTTTTCGGTTAACTTATTTAACCTTTCAAGAAGCATCGCTTCTGCTTCATCATCGGACAGCTGCTCAAGATCGGTCAAGCGGTCTTCGAGCGAGACGTTTAGGCCCGTTGCAGCGGTTGGATTCCCCGCACGAACCGGTTTCGAAGCCTGGTCTGAGGCCAGGAATTCCGTCAAGGCGGCAATCGTCGGATATTCGTACACCAAAGTCGGAGAAAAACGGCGATCGAGCCACTCCTCTAAATCGCCCGACAGCATGACAGCATCGCGCGAGGACAGGCCAAAACTATTGAAGGAGGCCTGGGGATCTATATTCTTGGGATCAACAAACAATAAGCCTGCTACCTGGTTGACTAACCATTCCTGGATCTCTGCTGGACTCTTGCCCAGGGACGATTCTTCGGCTTGGATTTCATTCGTCATAGTTACTCCGTATTCCAACATCGAAAATGAGCTACTGGATACCATCCAAATGTGCGGACATGCATAATTGCAAAACCGTGCAACGAAAATTGTTAAAAAGCCAGTTTC
Organism: uncultured Anaerolineaceae bacterium; assembly: GCA_964484335.1. Taxonomy (GTDB): domain Bacteria; phylum Chloroflexota; class Anaerolineae; order Anaerolineales; family UBA4823; genus CAZAGA01. The sequence goes on along the minus strand of CAZAGA010000014.1, from coordinate 2,295 downwards.
CGAACGCAGTATACACTATGAAGGACAGATATGTCCATAATTTTTAGTTAAAAATTGTGACAATTTTAGAAATCACTCGTTTAAAATGTGTTAACAACAAAAAACCGGCTAACCAACCAGAGTGTTTGGCCAGCCGGTTTTTTTGGACCAAGATTATATCCCCCTGAGATGATTACAAAGTGTTTCTTCTAGACGGGCTATGTCGGCGAAATCCCGTGTTTCTTGGAAATATGGCGTTCAACTTTAGACAGGCACAGCTCTAATCCCCGGATAAGCACCCGGCGAGTATCGCGCGGCTCAATCACATCATCAATCAGCCCGCGAGCCGCAGCAATGTAAGGTGTGTTAAATTGGCCCTCGAATTGATCGACCAGCTCACTACGCCGTTGGGTGGGATCTGGGTGATTCTTTAACTCGTTGCGAAATAGAATGTTTACGGCGCCCTCTGCGCCCATCACAGCAAACTCGGCATTCGGCCAGGCATACAGCAGGTCGCCGCGCAGACCACGGCTGCTCATTACGCAATATGCACCACCATAACTTTTCCGCAGCACTATCATCAGCTTAGGAACCGTAGCTTCACTATACGCATAAATCATTCGGGCGCCATTGCGAATAATTCCGCCATACTCCTGCGCCCGGCCGGGTAAAAAGCCTGGCACATCCTGGAGAGTAATAATCGGGATGTTGTAAGTATCACAGATCCGGATGAAGTGCGACGATTTCACCGCGGCATTAATATCGATTGTCCCGGCCAGCACCATCGGCTGGTTGGCGACAATGCCCACCACCCAACCGTTCAACCTGGCGAAGCCGATCACAATATTTTGAGCCCAAAGGGCATGAACCTCCAGGAACCGGCCGTCATCGACTATGCTGTGAATCACCTTGTGGACATCGTAAGATTTATGCGCATCGACCGGAACGATTTCCTCCAGCTCCGGACAACGACGCTCAGGGTCATCAATCGGCCGGACATAAGGAGGGTCGTCCATATTGTTCGATGGCAAGTAGCTTAGTAGCTCGCGCACCCGCGCCAGGCATTCTTGATCATCCTTGGCCAGGAAATGACTGACGCCGCTTTCGATATTGTGGACCGTGCCGCCGCCCAATTCTTCAAAGCTGAGATCTTCCTGCATCACTGCCCGGACAACATCTGGGCCTGTGATGAACATATAGCTATTTTCCGTCATCAAGACAAAATCCGTCAACGCAGGCGAATAAACCGCTCCACCAGCACAGGTGCCCAGGATGGCGGAAATTTGCGGTACCACACCGGAGGCCTCGCAGTTGGCATCAAAGATGCGGGCGATGCCTGCCAGGCTATCGACGCCTTCCTGGATGCGCGCTCCGCCCGAATCATACAGGCCAATAAATGGCACCCCGAAACGGGTCGCCATGCGCAGGCTCTTGACGATTTTATCGGAGTGCATCTCGCCAAAGGTGCCGCCCATCACCGAAATATCCTGGGAAGCCACCATGACCTGGCGGCCGTTGATCAAACCATGCCCGGTGATAATCCCATCTCCGATTCGCGATTGCTTCCCGCCCAGGTAGTGTTCATAGCGCGGCTGAACCAGGGCATCGATCTCACAAAACGTACCTTGATCAAGCAGCAGGTCGATCCGCTCGCGCGCAGTCAGGCGATTCTTCGCATGTTGGGCTTCGATTTCCTTGGGCGTGTTGGCGGCTGAGGCCTTCAGCGCCTGGAGTTTCTTGATGTATTCTTCCATAGCTCACCTATTATGGTTTAAATGACCCGGGGATGGCAAATGTAAAGGCCATCCCCGGAAAAGTATTCATGCGAAAACTCACCTGCAGGTGGTCAGGACCGCCTGCGCCGGTAAATTACGGCTGCACCGAGTCCACCTACCAGCAACAGGCCCAAAACACCTAATGTCAGAGGCGTCAGGCTCGAAAGATTGCTGGCACTGATTTCTTTCATCTGGACGATGGTCGGAATATTCCAGGGGGTCAGCGGGGTCTGGTCAATAATGGCTTTATCCGATGTCCGGACCACTGCAAAACCGACGGATACACCTTCACCATAGGGTACTGTTGGGTTAGCGGGGGTAGGCGTCGGGATATTGATACCATCTCGGCAGCCAAGCGGTAGCGGCGATCCCTGATCAGGAAAGGTGCTGAAATTAATCCGATATTCCACCGTTTCAAAATTCCCTGATCCTGGAACCAATTCAACCCGCTCGCCAAACGCGCAGCTTGCTGGCGGCGGAGACCCACAGTTATCCGGCGACTGGAAGGAGAAACCCGTCCCATCCTTGATGTCGACATAAT
>CAZAGA010000013.1:0-21671 GCA_964484335.1 uncultured Anaerolineaceae bacterium | reverse complement strand
TCAGAAGGATGGGTCTTCTTCCGTATGTCATTTGGTAACACGGTGGAATGCTCCCGCCCTCCCCGCTGAAATGGAATTATTGAAGAACAGGTCGAGTGATCGGCCTGTTTTTCGTTATGGAATATTTGCCGGTGGGGGAGGATTATGCGGCAGGGAACTTTGAGGTAAGTTATTTGTAAATTTTGTTTGACAACACTCGCTATTATCGGCTAAGATTAACGAGTGTGCACCGGGGGTCTTATCCCTGAGGAAAAGGATAAGGGCAGTCCGATGATCGATAAATATCCAGAAATTATGACAATTGGCGAGACAGCCGAGTATCTCCGGATTTCTTTATCTTCGTTGTATAAAATAGCCCAAGATGGTAGGATATCTTGCCAAAAGGTTGGAAGGCATTGGAGATTTCATCGAGGAGCTCTGGATCTCTGGTTCCAACAAATGAACAACCCACCTCCTTTAAACAACGATGCTAAAGTCCTTGAAAGTCTCAAGTAATGAAAATACCCATTAATTTCTACCTTACCTGCCTAAAATCCCATTTGCTCACAGTTGAGGTTATTGATGGCTAATATTTTCCCAGAGCGACTCCCAGAAAATGTTATCCATGATCCCATGCGCCGTGCCGAACGCGTAATGTACGAATCACTTTCGAAGTTACCTGATTCTTTTGACGTATTTTACAGCGTAGCCTGGCAGTCCCGCAACTTCAGAAATGTTCGAGATGGCGAAGCAGATTTTGTTGTAACCCATCCAGAGATGGGACTATTAGTTATTGAAGTGAAAGGAGGCAGCATTAGTTATGATGCAGCCACAGGCCAATGGTATTCAGGCATTTATCCCATTAACGATCCAATAGTCCAGGCAACAAACAATCAGCATGAACTCGTACGCAAACTGGAGGAAATGCCGGAGTGGACAAACGAGTACCTGACCAGTGGTCATGCCGTAGCCTTTCCTGATGTCCTAGTGGAAAACACGAATCTTCGCCTAGATCTTCCCAGAGAGATTGTTCTAGACCACGCTTCGGTTAATCACATGGAGGGCGAGATTCGCCGTGTTTTTGATTACTATTCCGGTGAATCTGGTAGGCCAAATCGGCTCGGCGCTGAAAGAATGATGATCATCCGCAAACTACTAGCTCGATCGTTTCACATCAATGCCTTGCCACAGGCCCAACTCAAGCTAGGGGAGGTAATGAAGGAAGAAGTCCAGCAATTAATTGCCCTCACCGAGCGTCAGATGATGATCCTGGACTTTTTGCGTACTCGACGGCGAGCGGCAATTAAGGGTTGCGCTGGTTCCGGTAAAACCATGCTGGCTTTAGAGAAGGCTCGCCGACTTGCTTCCGAAGGTTTTGAGGTGTTGCTGACTTGCTACAATTTTGCTCTTGCAGAATACCTTGCTAACATTGCTCCAGAAGGCGTAACTGTAATGCACTTCCACGGCCTGTGTAGAGAATTGGTCAGGGAGGCCGGTTTTATGATCCGCCCAGTCAAAAACGAAAAGGAACTTTATAATATTGTCCTGCCAAAGATGTTGATCGAGGCTGTCAGCAAGACCGGTCCGATGTTTGACGCCATCATCGTGGACGAAGGTCAGGACTTCGAAGAGGATTGGTGGCTGTCGCTGGTAAATTTGCTCCACGATCAAGATCAAGGGATTTTATTTGTGTTTTACGATGACAACCAGAATCTTTACCGTGGATCCAACAATATTACAATGGTGGTCGAAGAAGCGCCTTACCCTCTGATAGATAACTGCCGTAACACACAAAAAATTCACCAGTTAGTCAGTGCCTTTCATCAAGAAGGCAGCCAACTACGTTGCCCTGGCCCGCTCGGACGCCCTGCCACTATTCACTCTTATACCGATTCAAAAGATATGCAGCGACAGATTGGCGCGATTCTACACCACCTCATCAAGGATGATGGCATAGCCGTGGACGAAATAGCCATACTCACCCCACGTGCTCAGGAGCGTTCGGCGCTTAAAGCAGGCTCAATACTCGGAAATTTCTCTTTGACGACTGCCGACAACGCACCAGGCATGTACCAGGTGAAGGTGAGCAGCATACACTCCTTTAAGGGTCTGGAGCGACAGGTAATTATCCTGGCGGAACTAGATAATGCTATGGGTTATTCCCCAGATGAAGTGCTGTATGTCGGTTGCTCACGGGCGAGAACCCAGTTGATTCTGCTGCATGATAAAAGCTGGAATATGGAAGCCACAGCGAAGGTTAAGGCGCATGCTGGCTGAAATGCTCTCTTACCATACCGCTCAAATAACCCCTCTACTGACACTGGCACGCACCCATGTAGAGCAGTTGGTGTTAGTCTGCGGTAGAAGTTGGCGGGATCGCAGCGCTTTACTCCAGGTAATTGCCTCAGATCAAGATCTAGCATATATCCCCATTGGGCTGCCTTTTGCAAAGGCGCTGTCCGGACAACCTCCCCGAGAACGTTCTTTGTCGGCAATGGAAATGCTAGACAATCTTTTATCCTCTGCTGGTCTAGGACTTGCTCTTGATCACATCGAAATTTTATTCGATCCAGAATTACACCTTGATCCGCTTAGAGCCGTTCAGTCGTTAGCCCGCCGCCGGCTCGTTCTGCTTTCATGGCCTGGAGAATTCCTGACGACCAAATTGATTTATGCCAGGCCAGATCACCCAGAATACCGCACGTATCCAACAGAAAACCTGCTGGTATATTCCTTGGAGAAACTCACATGAAGTATCGCGATCTAATCCAATTTGAACCTCTCGAGGATGTTATCCAACTACGTTCAGCAGACGAACGCAGTAAAGCCGAACAATTGGTTGGCACGTATGTCATTTCCGACCGCATGGTTGATGTGCTCATCCACCACATTCTGCCCTCAGTTCGTTTTGATCAGGCTGACCAAAGCGGCGGATTGTTCATTGTTGGCAACTACGGCACGGGTAAATCGCACCTGATGTCGGTGGTCTCATCACTCGCTGAACACGGGGATTTGTTGGAAAAGCTGACCCATACTGCCGCCGTTGAAGGCATGGCGCCGATTGCAGGCCGGTTCAAGGTTATAAGACAGGAATTTGGCGGCACTGATATGGCGCTGCGCGATGTGGTCTTTACCTACATCGAGCGTGGCCTGTCCAAAATGGGCATTGTGCATTACTTCCCCAAGATGGATGAAGCCCCGAACGCCAAAGACTGCATTGCCGAGATGCTGTCCGCCTTCCACCAGAAATATCCTGACTTTGGCTTGATGATCGTTGTGGATGAGCTGCTGGATTTCCTGCGTGCACGAACGGACCGACAGCTTGTTCTAGATTTGGCTTTTCTGCGTGAGGTTGGTGAGATATGCAACCAAACCCGACTGCGCTTTATCGCTGGATTGCAGGAATCGCTTTTTGACAGCCCCCGCTTCCAATTCGCTGCTGATTCTATTCGACGGGTGAAAGATCGCTTTGAGCAAGTACGCATTGTCCGGGATGATGTGGCTTACGTTGTGTCGCGCCGCCTGCTCGCTAAGACTCAGGCTCAACGAGCCTTAATTCGTCAACACCTCCAACGATTCACACCACTTTACGAATCTCTATCCGAGCGATTAGATGACTACGTTGACATGTTCCCCGTGCACCCGGCTTACCTGGAAATGTTTGAATTGGTCACAGTGATTGAAAAACGCCAGGTATTGAAAGCGCTCAGCCGAGAAATCCGCCTCCAGCTTGAAAAAGAAGTTCCCGAAACCGAGCCAGGGCTGATTTCTTTTGACTCTTATTGGGGATTGATCAAGGAAGACGCTTCGTATCGTACCATTCCTGAGATTCGAGATGTTTTGAAATGCAGCCAGGTACTTGAGGATCGCATCCGCAGTGCTTTAGCCGTTGAAATATATAAACCGTCCGCTTTACGAGTTATCCAGGCTCTCTCTTTGCATCGCTTGACTGTCGGCGACACGCGCACTGCTGTTGGATTGACAGCAAAAGAGCTGCGTGACCGCCTGTGCTTGTCCATTCCCATCCCTGAGCCTGATGCTGGCTTTTTGCTAACATCTGTTGAAGCAGTGCTGACCGAGATTGCGCGTACGATGAATGGCCAGTTTATTTCCCACAATCGCGCCAATGGCCAATATTTCCTTGACCTAGATAAAACCCGCGACTTCGATACCGAAATCGAAAAGCGTATGGGATCGCTTGACAAAGCTGTGCTGGATCGTTACTACTTTGACATGCTGATACGCGCCCTCGAATTGACTGATAGCGTCTATGTTCCCGGTTTTCGAATCTGGCAGCGTGAACTCCCCTGGTTGGGGCAAGGAATTACCCGTCAGGGATATGTCTTTCTCGGCGCGCCTAATGAGCGTTCAACCGCTCAGCCGCCACGCGATTTCTATGTTCACTTCTTAGCAGTTTATTCGGAAACAGAGAAGCTTTCCCCAAACGAACCTGATGAGGTCTTCTTCTCATTGGCCCACCGCGACATCACTTTTGATGACGCCTTGCACCGTTATGCTGCCGCCCGAGAACTCAGTTTAGATAACTCTGGCGAAGCCAAGCATACCTTTGAGAAAAAGGCTGACGAATTTTTGCGCATCATGAACACCTGGCTGCGAGAAAACCTGACCCGCACACTGGAAATTCAAGCGCGCGGCGAGAAACTCAGCCCGGCCGAAGTGCTCACTCGGCACCGCCTGGTCTTACGCGACCTGACCCTCCGTGACACGATATTAAAGCTAGCTGCCGCCAGCCTGGGTGATTTCTTCGCCAGCCGTTATCCCGATTATCCGCGTTTCACCACCGTAGAATTTACTCGCGAAACTATCCCCCAGGGTGCTGATGCTGCCCTGCGAACAATTGGCGGCGGTGCGCTGACTCGCCCTGCGCAGAGTGTGCTCGAAGCACTCAAACTGGGGCGCGTCGAAGGGAACCAATGGACTTATGACTTGGATAACTCACCTTACGTCAATTGGCTGATGGAACAGTTGGAAGCCCAGCCTGAAGGTAAAGTGTTGAACCGCTCTGCGATCTTACAAGGCGCCTTGGGAGTGGAAAAAGATACCCGTTTTGGCCTCGAACCAGAGTGGCTGTTGGTGGTGCTGCTGGCAATGGTGCGTCAGAAATCAATCTCGATCCAACTCCCGGCACGAAAGATTGACTCGGATGATCTGACCGATGCCACCCGGCTTGGAGTAGCTGAACTAATTAAATTCACCTCAATTAGCCGCCCAAAATCCCTGCCTGTCGATGCGCTGAAAGGCCTCTTCAACGGCTTGGGGCTGCCTGAATCCTGGGTAGACGATACATCTAAACACGAATTCGCGGTCCAGCAGCTTCAAGCTGTTATTCTGCGTGAACTCGACAGCGCCGTACGGTTGATGGAAACAATGCGTGAAGGCTTGCGCTACTGGCGGGAAAATATCCTGTCGCCCACCGAAATCCAAGATTGGCGCGCCCAACTTGAGCGCTACAAGACCTTCCTGGACTCGCTTCAATATTTGACAACCCCCGGCCGTTTACGCAATTTTAACGTTGGGGTAGCCGAGGTGCGCAGCCGGATGAAAGGACGCAGCTTGTTAGGTCAAATTGCTGCGATCAACGAAATGCTCCAGGCACTCCAGCCAGGGTTAGATTATATCTACCAGGCCGAAGTTAGCTTGCCAAGCGATCATCCCTGGCAAAATGATGCTGCTCAGTGTCGCGTCACACAGCTTGAAGCTCTGAAGGATCCGGCCCAACGCACATCGCCTGGCCTGCGCGCATTGCTCAACGGCGGGTTGGCCAACTTACGCACCAGCTATGCCCAGGCTTATATTGAATTGCACAACCGGGCCCGCCTTAATAGCGCTCAGGACGGGCGAAAAAAGCGTCTGGTCGGCGACAAACGCTGGGCGCAGCTCAATGGCCTGGCTGCCCTAGATTTTTTCTTCACTGTCGGCGATCTGCAAAAACTTGAGGATACGGTGAATAAAATCGGTTCATGCCCAGGCGTTGGCGTTGCCGATTTAAAAAATCACACGCTTTGCCTCCTCTGCAATTTCAACCCACGCGACCGCAGACAGGAGACCAGCGCCATCTCCCTGCTTGAAGAAGCCGAAGCGCGCTTTGAAACCCTCTATGCCCAATGGCTGGCCGCTTTGCGCAGCGACCTATCCACCCCAGACGCCCTGGAAACAACTAAGTTACTGGTGGATAAAGATCGGGAACTGATCGATACATTTGTCGGGAGAGGCGAATTGCCTGAGCGCATCAGCGAGCGCTTCATCGCTGCTGTGCGCGACGCCCTGCGCGGCTTGGAAAAAGTCTCCCTGGACGGCCCCGATTTGCTGCGCGCCCTGACTCAGCCCGGCATGCCCTGCACACCACAGGAATTTGAACTCCGATTTCGGACATTCCTGGCTGAACGAATCAAAGGTAAAGACCCGCATAAAGTGCGCCTCCAGTTGGATTGGTAAAACATAAGGGATTCATCAATGCCTAAACGTGTAACACACTCTGATAACCAGCCAGAACTGATCGCCGAACAGCGCGCCGAGTACACCATCACTCCCCAGCAGCAAGCTGAGAAGGATGCTTATCGCGAGCGCCTGCGCCTGCATCTCAAGGACTCTACTTTTCGCCAGATTGAAGGCTTTCCCATTGGCGAAGACGAAGCCATTCTGGCTCTTTCCGATCCCCCATACTACACCGCTTGCCCCAATCCTTTCCTGGGTGAGATCATTCAAAAGTGGCAGCAAGAGCGGGCTGAAATACGCCGCGACATGGATTTACCTGATGATAGCCAGTTGCCGGAACTTGCCCATCAGCAATATCATCGTGAACCCTTTGCCGCCGATGTCAGTGAAGGTAAAAACGACCCGATCTACAATGCCCATTCTTACCACACAAAAGTCCCGCACAAAGCCATCATGCGCTATATCCTGCACTACACGGATCCGGGCGATATCGTCCTTGATGGATTTTGCGGCACTGGCATGACGGGCGTGGCGGCGCAATTGTGTGGGGATAAAGCGACTGTTGAAAGCCTGGGTTACCATGTAGATAAAAAGGGATTGGTCTACGATGGTCCACCTGGGAGAGGTGAAGCCCCAATTGCACGCTTGGGGGCGCGCAAAGCTGTCCTGGTAGACCTCTCCCCCGCTGCCACCTTCATCGCTTATAACTACAACACCCCCATAAGCACTCGTGTATTCGAGCGTGCAGCCCGGTATATATTATCAGAGGTAGAACGGGAATGCAGCTGGATGTACGAGACATGGCATCCAAACTGTGATGATCCAAACCGGGCAAAAGGCAGAATCAACTACACGATCTGGTCAGATGTTTATGTTTGTCCACAGTGTGGCCAGGATATGGTCTTTTGGGATGTGGCGATGGACCAGATTGAAGGTGTGGTGAGGGAATCATGGGAGTGCCCTAATTGTGCAGCACGGCTAGCAAAAAACCCAGCAAGAGATAGTGGTACACAAAAAGTGGAGCGTTCATGGCAAACCAATTACGACTCAGATATAGGTACTATTGTCCGTCTCCCAAAGCAAGTGCCTGTACTGATCAATTACTATGTTGGGAGAGAACGCTTTGAAAAAAGCCCTGATAACGCTGACATTACTTTAATACAAGCTATTGAGGCAGGCCAATCACCTTACACTTTCCCCACTCTTCCCATGATGTTAAAGGGTAATGAATGGGGAGATACTTGGCGAGCAGGCGTGCACGCCGGAATAACACACACCCATCATTTTTATACTTCGCGGAACTTGAGATTGCTTTCAACCATATGGTCAAAAATAAAAACAACAGATCAGAAATATAAACGAAGACTCTTCTTTCTTTGCCAATCTTTAGCAATCGGGTACACTAAATTAAACCGATATGGGGCTACTCATTTTTCCCAAGTAAATCGCAATCTAAGTGGGACATTGTATGTTTCATCTTTGATCACTGAAGTATCCATGGAATATGCATTTGCTGGGAAATTAACCCGGTTACTAAAGGCTTTTCGTGGTTTAGATGTAGTAACTTACTCAGCATGTATATCAACCCAATCATCGTCTCAAGGAGAAATGATAGCTGATAATTCTGTAGATTACGTTTTTGTAGATCCTCCATTTGGAAACAATTTAATGTATTCTGAGTTGAATTTTCTATGGGAGGCATGGTTAGGCGTAATAACCAACGTAAATTCCGAAGCCATTATGAATGTGACGCAACATAAAGGACTCCCGGAATATCAATCCCTAATGGAATCCTGCTTTCATAATTACAACCGGATTTTAAAGCCAGGCCACTGGATGACAATTGAGTTCCACAACTCCCAAAATTCTGTTTGGAATGCTATTCAAGAAGCAATTTTTCGGACTGGATTTATGATAGCAGATATAAGGACTTTAGACAAACAGCAAGGTACTTTTAAACAAGTCACTTCTACTGCTGCAGTAAAACAAGACTTGATTATCTCTGCATACAAACCCGACACCACCTTTGAACGCCAATTCCTTACCAAAGGCGGTAGTCTGCAAGGCGCATGGGACTTTATCCGCCAACACCTTGAGCAGCTCCCCATTCCGGCTCTCGAAGACGATGTGATGGAATCTCTGGCCGAACGGCAGGGCTACTTGCTCTACGACCGGATGGTTGCCTTCCATATTCAGCGCGGCCTAAGTGTGCCGCTCTCGGCTCCGGAATTCTATGCCGGCCTGCCGCAGCGCTTCCTGGATCGAGATGGCATGTACTTCACCCCGTCCCAGGCGGCCGAATACGATAAACGACGTCTGGGCGCCCAGAAGGTTGAGCAGCTTGCCCTATTCGTCAGTGATGAAAAAAGTGCTTTGCTGTGGCTGCGGCGTGAGCTAAACCCTGAAACTGGCGGTGGGCCGCAGACCTATCAGGTTCTACAGCCCAAATTCGTCCGCGAGCTGCACCAAGCGCGCCACGAGGCGCTGCCCGAGTTACGCACGATACTAGGGCAAAACTTCCTGCAAGACTCGGCCGAACGCTGGTATCTACCCAACCCTGACCTCCAGGCAGATCTTGACGCCCTACGCCAGAAGGCCTTGTTGCGCGAATTCGGCGAGTATCTGCAAGGCAAAGGTCGGCTAAAAGTCTTCCGCAGCGAAGCCGTACGGGCCGGTTTTAGCCAGGCCTGGAAAGAGCGCGATTACGACACTATCCTCAAAGTTGCTGAGCGCCTGCCCGAAACTGTCTTACAGGAAGACCAGAACCTGTTAATGTATGTACACAATGCCGCTCTGCGCCAGCAGGACCAGCCCCGACAAATGCCATTGATCTAACCAATTAACTAGGGAAAACATGCGCCAGAGTCTTCTAGAATGGGAGAAATACTTCGAACCGTTTTTTGGACGGGTTACATTGCTTGGAGAAATCCCGTTCAGCAGCCTGGAATGCGAGGAGGTGGGCAGTCTCATCCGCGGTCTAGTTAAGAACAATGGGCAAACAGTCGCGACCAAAATTCTCAAACGTACCTATCGCCGATCATTCTGCATGTTCCTGGTTGGGATGGGATTGTATGGTTACAGTGAGGGCGACTACTGGACAGCGGTGAAGGAAACGACCGGCATCAACAGCCCGCATCAACTAGGCTGGGGCGAACTCTTCCTGGGCATTCTCCGCAGCTATGACCTACCGCTTTTTAGTGAAATTGGTGGTCACCGTTTCCTGACCCCCATCCTGGCGCATGGGGGCATTCCTGAAAAATCATTGGGCGATTTCTTCAATTATGTGCTGGAACCCTGGCGGAAAAAGCCGGAGTACGCTGGCCTGAGCGGGCGCGAGTATGCTCCGCAGGCGCTCGCGCACCTGGAAAGCTACCCGGCGGTGGATCGGCCGATTAAGCGTTTCTTGGAATATGGGGATGAAGCTGCCTGGGATTTTCTGGATCAGTGCCTGGCTATGTTTCGCTTTACGGAGCAAAATGGCGAAATCCCTCTGGCACACGAAGTGCGTTTACCGCCCTATGTGCTGCGTGGCTATCGCCAATACCTGGATGATGCGCCGGTTGCTGGCAGCAGCAAACGCCTGCGCACCCCACGGCTATTTCTCAATGCGGCTGGAGCCAGATTTACTTTGAACCTGCCCCCGCAGTCCATCGAGGCTGCTCGAGTTGGTTCCGGTTATTTCCTCTGGCAGTTTCGCCTGCGCTTATGCCTGGAGAGCGGAGGATCATCTTACACATCCTGGGAATCTCGAAGATTCAAGGCTAAGTCCCAGGGGTATGACATCGTGACGCGTGAAGATGAAGCGCCTATTGATGAACCGGCTCATGAGATTGAAATACGCTTTGGGCCTGAAGCAGATACCTTGGATGGGATCGAGGTATGGCGAACCTGGCATCTATATTTGCAGCCGACTGCTGATCAACCGCCGCTGGCAGTTTTCCGGTACCCGGAAGGCGCAGCCGTACGTTGGAACCAGACCCTACCTACCGGAGCGTATTGGCTGCTCATCCCGCATAAAATCAGTGTACAAGCGGAAGGCGGCGAGTATTTTGAAGAAGGCGGGAATTTCTTCGGCCCCTGGGAGGGGTGGAAACTGGAGGCCTGGGATTTAGAAAAGGCAATCAGCCTGAATTTACTGGATGGCGAGCAAGCATGTTGCCCTCCCATCCCCCTGCGCCAGGAGCTGAACGAACCGGAACTAACCGGCGGCGAACGTTTGAGCATGGATCGCGATCCGGATTGGGTTCCCGTTTATGTTGGTCTGCCGCCAGTCTTACGGCTCCCGTTGCGCCGTGGGCGGAGCCTGAGCTACGAATTGTCTCATTGGCAGATCAAGCTGGCTTCACGCTGGGCCGCCAACCCTGAGCTTGACCTGAATACCCCACTTTCGGTGCTCACGAGTCTACCCCAAGCAGATGATGGATCTGTTGATATTCCTCTTCAGCATTGGCTGGGCAATCGGCCGGCTGGCACATACCATTTATCTGCAACCGGCCCAGGTGGCCTGAATGGTGAATTCCGCTTCCGCATCTGGCCTGAGCTCTTGATTGAAAACCTGGAGCGATATTATTTGCCTGGTGCAGCAGGCGCAAAACCCGTAACCTTTCTCCTACAAGTTACCGCCGGCTGTATCGTTCAGGCCCAGCCTGGAGTTGAGAGTATCCGGGTTGTTGGGAATGAAACCAATTTTCAGGTGACTGTTACCCCTGATGCGACACTCGCGGAGCTGCACCTGATTGAAGAGCGTGATCGTCAGGAGCCTATTCGATTGCCGCTCTCACTGGCGGTACCGCGTTTGAGGTGGGGCCTGTCGCTGGACGGAGATGGCGCACAAATGGTGTGGCGAACATCACCTTTCAAACTCTCGCTTGATGCTTTGCTTCAGAGCCGTCAGCCAGGCCTTAATTTGGAACTTGCGCTGCAGGATTCTAAACCCCTGACGGTTGGCTTGCAATTGGTGGATGGCAACACAGAAGAACAGCTCAAGATCGCCCGGAAACCAATCCTTTGGAAGCCTGGCCAGGCACGCGGCTACTTCCCACTCGGTGAATTTTCAGACAGCTTCCGTCACTATAATAAAACGAGTAACTTTGAATTCAGGCTCGAAATCACGGATCCGGAAAAGTCTGGTCCACTGCAGGTACCATTAGTGCAAGTTGACCGGAAAATTGAAATTGAATATGTTCTGCTCAATCCACTTGGACCACCGTATACGGAGGTGGTGTGGGACGAGCCGCGTCCCCTGCGCAATCGTCGGATACGATTCATTTCTCTTTGGCAGCCGTGGCTTGATCCTTATGAAGTTCGCATTCCAGATGCTGCCAAGGAATGTTTTACATTCGACGCTAATCTGCCTCCTTCTCGCTATGGTGTTTATTTCTTCACTGCAGCAGTGTGGGAAACCTTTGACCCTGGAACACTCCCTCCCGGAGCCAGGGAATTCGAAAGCGAAACAACCAGCCCAGAAGAGCGCCTGGCATGGCTCGAACAAGAATTGGGAAAAGAAAGCGTCGATCAGTTTCTGTGCCATTTCGAGCGCGCCTGTATTTTTGAAACGATTCAAAGTACTGAATTGTGCAAGAATGAAATTTCATTGTGTTACTCGAATCTGGAGATTGCCGCACCGAAAGTCCTTCTAGCTTTTTATAAATGGTTAAACTTGCGCGATTCAGCTACTCAAAAAGCAGTTGCCATCAAGATGTACTATCCAAAGGCTCTGAGACAGGCGTTGGAGCATAAATCCGATTATCCGGATTTATACCGTGCTTATTTGGAGGTTTTTCCATCTATCCGGCGCAATATGATTTATCCGGAGAGCGCCTTATTATTACTCGATGCTGAGACTGATCCAGCAGTGATTAGTCATGCATTTCAGGCATTGTTTGAGCGTGAACACCCCTCAGCGGTAGAACAAATACTCTTTCGGGTAAGCAATGGCTTGCTCAGTGAAGCCGATGCAGAACAATTGCTTGCGCTCAAACCTAGGTTTAGCTTTCAGCAGTTGGATGCTGCCCCAGAAAGTCCGATTCGTGACCGTCTTCTGGCCTGGCTATTACAGAACGTGTCGGACATGGACGGGTTGTTGACCAGAGGGCGCTGGATCCGTTGTGACGCCGGAATAGGGATTGTTACTAAGATCACCCGCGTGGTTGCGAACCAGGAGATTCCCTATGCATTCATCAATGCCAAGGATATTATTCTGAATATCACGCTTCGACCCGGTGATAAGCCTGAAAACATTCAAATTGATCTCATTAAACGACAGATATTTTTTCCGGGGACGGCAACAATTTATTATTGTGCGCGTGATAATTGCCGAGGCTTTATTTCGGCGGAGCAACGAGCTGTTACTAATTCTCACAATCACGCAGCCCACGATGGAATCCGTGCATCGTTCGGACCATCGGAAAACCCGACCTCGATGAAATCTAGCATTGAGCTTCTCAACCATATGCCGGACAATCTATTTGCTTGATTAGGAGACTTCATGCCGCTTCATCCATTGAAAACCACTCGCCATGTGCGCGATGCTTATATCCGCTATCTCAAAACGATTAAACCCTTTCAATCGGATTGGCTGCGTCAGGAATTTTCCCGCGCAATTGAGGAGACCAACGCTCTGGTTAAGGGTCCCCTTATTGAGATCGCCTCCCCATACGCCAAAGGCGCGAGTATCAGGGCGCTGGTTGAAGAAGGCATACTTTCACCTCGCTTTCGCACCTTATGCTCTGAGCACCTTCCCTATGAGCGAAACCTTTACAAACATCAGGAAAATGCAATTCGTAAAGCAGTCATCGGGCGTAACCTGGTGGTTGCTACCGGGACCGGCTCAGGTAAGACTGAGGCTTTTCTAATTCCCATTCTGAATGCATTACTTCAGGAAGAAGATGCAGGTACCCTTAGGCAGTCAGGAGTGCGCGCTATCTTGCTTTACCCAATGAATGCCCTCGCCAACGATCAGATGAAACGTCTGCGCAGCATTCTAACGAACTATAAAGCCATTACCTTCGGTCGTTATGTAGGCGAAACAGAAGAGAAGTCCAAAGAAGCACAAAGGGTTTTTGAGCGCAACTTTCCAGGCCAAACGCCGTTGGTCAATGAGATGCTTAGCCGTGAAGAAATTCAGGAGCGCCCACCACATATTCTACTGACCAATTATGCCATGCTCGAGTATCTGCTATTACGCCCGGCCGATTCACCGCTGTTCGATGGCTCTACCAGTGGTCACTGGCGGTTTATCGTTCTGGACGAGGCGCATGTCTATGATGGAGCTAACGCCACAGAAATAGGAATGCTTCTGAGGCGATTACAAGATCGTGTCACCGGCGGTAAACCGAACGCGTTGCAAGCGGTGGCTACCTCTGCGACCCTCGGTCGCGGCAAAGATGATTATCCAGCGGTAGTGGAGTTTGCCGGCAACCTATTTAACCTGAAGTTTGAGTGGCATTCTGATAATCCCAGTAGACAAGATGTCATTGAGGCAGAGCGTCTTGATATTGGCAGCCTTGGGGAAAGCTGGGGCGCCGGCAGCCCGGAGATGTATCACACTCTTTGGGAAAGCGTTAAAGAAGATGATCGCCTGCCGGAGCCTATTCTTGCAGAACAAAAAGCCCTGACACAGCAGGTTCTGGGTATTTTCGAGAAATTCCAAATCCCCAATTCTGTGCTAACCGCCGGACTGAATTATGCTCGCCAGGAGCCACAGTACAGCTACCAACGTCTGATCTACTCCGTACTGCGCGGTGATGCCAATGTACATAACCTGCAAAGCGCCCTACGTGAAAAGCCAGCCTTGCTCGAAGAAATTGCCCGACAGGTATTTCCAGAAACCGAAAATCCTGCAGATGCACTGGTGGAGTTGGTGGCGCTGGCTGTACTTGCCAGGCCCAACTCGGATGAAATGCCGCTCCTCCCAGCCCGCTATCATGTATTTGCTAGAGCTTTAGAAGGGGCTTTCATCTGCTTGAATCAGGCAGCACATCAACGAGCAGGTCAGGAACCGCTTCCAAGTTTATTTCTTCGGCGTTTTAAGCGTTGTCCACATTGCGGCAGCCGCGTATTCGAAATCGCCAACTGTACTCGTTGTGGAACGATTTATATCATCGGTGATGAAACGCCAGGTAATCTACTGTCGGTTGATGAGCAAACCGTGTTTCAGACAACACCAGATCGGATTTACTTGGTTCAAAACAGTTCACTGTACATTGCTGAGCAAGCTAAGAAGCTTAACTTCTATATTCTTGAAGATCGTGAAATATCCTCAGATGAAGACGAAGCTGTAGCTATTGAAATGAATGATCCTGATATGCTTATTGAAGAAGAACTGGAACCTCACAATCTATGCACCGAATGTGGTGAAGTATATCCTGCAAACCAGATAAAACACTGTAATTGTGTCGCCTTGCCACAGCGGATCAATAAGGTGGATATCGGGAGACAAACCACGCTCCGTCGCTGTGTGAGCTGCGCCACTTTGTCTCGAGGCGGCGTTGTGTACCGCTTCTTGACCGGACAAGATGCCCCGGTTAGCGTCCTGGCAGAGGCCCTCTATCAGCACATCCCCGTGTCTAGAGAAAAGGAAGAACGCCAGTATCCAGGCGAAGGACGTAAGCTGCTCAACTTTACCGATAGTCGCCAGAATGCCGCTTTTTTCGCCCCTTACCTGGAGCGGGCACACCAGCGCAATTTGCGCCGCCGCCTGATCTTTAAGACGCTGGCCGAGATTCCAGGCGCCAGCTCGGGTTACCTGCGATTGAGCGATGTCCTGCCCCGCTTGCTCAAAATGGCCGACGATTATCACATTTTTAGCATCAAAGATAGCCTAGATGAGCGAGAGCGTAAAATCGCCATCTGGTTAATGCAGGAATTCACCCCGTTGGATCGCCGCTTGAGCCTGGAGGGGCTGGGACTGCTGCGCTTCCGACCGGTCCAACCCAAAGGTTTGATTTTCCCGGAAGAATTGAAAGCCTCTCCGTGGGCATTGAGCGATAATGCAATTTATGATCTTATCGTTCTCCTATTAAATACGCTTCGCTGGCAAGGTGCCGTAACATATTTGCTCAGCGACCGGGTTGATCTGGTAAAGGATGATGCCTTCGCTCCACGACAGAAAGTATTTTACTTTCATAGAGAAGGGAGTGATACCAAAAAAGGGGTATTTGCCTGGTTGCCCGCTGCTGGATCTAGTAATGCTCGCTTGGATATCCTCAAGCGCTACCTTGTTCAGATAAAAAACATCGAACCAGCTCGAGCAAATAACTTGGCACGGGAGTTGTTAAAACTCTTATGGGATTACCTTTCAGGGACGAGTTCGCCATGGAAATCTCATTTTACCGTCGAGACAGACCGCGATTCTGGTGTGCTGTTTCGCATTGAACAGGCGTTATGGGAAGTTGTGCCTTTTGATGTGGATAATCCATATGCTGGCTGGCAGATTTGTGACAAGTGCCAATTAATTACTTCCTACAGCCTGGGGAATATATGCCCTACCTATGGATGTAATGGTACGTTGCAACCTCTGGAAGGAGATAAGGATATCATTGAAACCAATCTTTACCGTGATCTTTATCAGCATGGAGATCCCCTTCCCATGGAGGCAGAAGAACACACAGCCCAATGGACATCTAAGGCAGCGGCTGAGGTTCAGAACCGCTTTATTCGCGGGGAGACAAATGTTTTGAGCTGCTCAACCACATTTGAGTTGGGAGTAGATGTTGGCGACTTACAAGCCGTACTTATGCGCAATATGCCGCCGACGACTGCTAACTATATCCAGCGCGCTGGACGGGCTGGACGTCGCACAGACTCCGCGGCATTCGCTCTGACGTTTGCCCAACGTCGTTCGCATGACTTGAATTATTACAATCGCCCTGAAACGATGGTCGCTGGAAAAATCAAACCTCCAATGGCATCGTTTAGCAACGAGAAGATTATCCGTCGCCACCTGCATTCAGTAGCCTTTGCCGCATTTTTGCGCTGGGCGTTTGAGATGCATGAAAGACTATTTACCAATAATGGTGATTTTTTCACCACGAACGGCAAGCCGAGTGGACAGGATTTGTTGATCGAGTTTCTAACTAGTCGACCTGAGCCAGTGCGCCAAGCGCTTCAGCGCGTCATTCCCGAACATCTACAGGCCGTGCTGGGAGTTTCAGACTGGTCCTGGGTAAATGCCATCCTTAACATTGAGCACACTGGCGTACTTGACCTGGCTTCCCAGGAAGTGCTGACTGAACTACAGGAATTTGCCCAAATGGAAGAAGAGGCTGCAAAATCCAAGAAATACCAGCAAGCGAGTTATCTTGAAAAAGTCCAAAATCAAATCCGCGGACGCCAACTATTAGGATTCCTGGCTACTCGAAACGTACTACCTAAATATGGCTTTCCAACTGACGTAGTTGAACTTAAAACCGATCATTTGCAAACTGTAGAGCAATCCCGACAGGTCGAACTGGCTCGCGATTTAAAAATGGCCATCACTGAGTTTGCACCGGGAAGCGAGGTCGTGGCTGCGAAGAAGATTTGGACAAGTAGAGGCTTGCGATTGATGCCTAATAAGCAGTGGGTACCGTATGCCTATGTGGTTTGTGGGAATTGTGATCGTTTCATTCACAAGCCCGCCAACAGTGACGGTACAAGTACGCTGCCTACGGTTTGCACCTGTGGAAATGTTCTGAGCTACAAACCAAAAATGAAAGGCGACTACATTGTGCCCGAATATGGGTTTGTCGCCGATACGGAAGTGCGTACGCCAGGCGAGAACCGCCCTGAGCGATTGTATGCCAGTCGGATTTACTTCGCACCACTAGACATGGAAAATCTACCGGATGAATCAAAGCTAGAACTCGATCCAACGGTTTCCAGTGCTAGATACCAGGTTTGGACTCGCTACTCTCGCTTCGGTTCGCTGGCAGTTGTGAATGATGGACTTGGGGATGGTTTCCGCATTTGCCAATACTGTGGCTTTGCTGATGTATACCCATTAAGCCCACTCGAGAAACGAAAAATGCCTCGTACGCATAAAAATCCACTCACCGGGAAAGATTGCAAAGGATTTTATCGGTCTTATCACCTCGGTCACCGTTTCATGACTGACATCCTAGAAATCAAAACCACCATGCAAAGATCAGACTGGGTAAGCGTGTATTCGCTCCTGTACGCGCTTCTAGAAGGCGCCAGCGAAGTCCTGGGTATCCAGCGCGATGACATTGAAGGGACAATCTTTCCGCAAGGCCTAGGCGAACCACCGACATTAATTCTCTATGATGATGTGCCTGGTGGAGCCGGACATGTCAAACGTATCCAAGCTAACTTAAGGGCAGTGATGGAAACAGCTCTGGAGCGAATGAAGGACTGCGAATGCGGCGTGGAGACCAGCTGCTACAATTGCTTGCGTAACTACCGCAATCAGTTCCATCACGATGTCCTGCAGCGTGGCTCGGCTGCTGACAGCCTGCGTTGGCTCTTAGGTCTCCATGACTAATCCTGTTCAATTGGAATGGGCGCGTAAAATCATCGCCTTGCTTATCTCCAGGCTAGGCGGAGATACAGGGCTGATTGACGATCCAGATCATCTCCTGAGCGGAGATGTGATCCGACTGTTGGGTGAATCAGGATGGCGGATTATCCCCGTTTACAACTCGTTGGAACTTCGCCATGCATACGAACAGAACACTCGCTCTTTTCTGCAAGCTCATCCCAGTAAAAGTCTGTATATCTTATTTTTTCCAATTAGTAATGTTCCCTTTGATATTGTTCGTGACAGCATTTATGTATTAATTAAACTAAAAGATTTCTTTCCAGCGTTGAGCGAGAAAGTTCTTAAGCAGTTACCGCTATCCTGGCTGGCAGTCATCGACCATAATCTTACGACCCTGCCTTCATCGGGCAAAACGATGAATGAGCAGCAAACTGCAGCAATCATCCTTGAATCCTGCCTGGGGTTGAATTTTCCAACAACTTCATCATTAGCAGGCGCACTGGGTCTATTGGCTGATCTTGTGCTTCATAATTTGGAACTTCCACCCGTTCTGGTTAATTATATTATGGACAGGATTAGCGTTGCCTGGCCAGGTGATTACGCCGACCTGATCAGCGCGCCTGCCAGGGCTAGAAACTTTTTGCAGCAGGTATGGCAAACTTATCTAGAGTCATTAGTGGACAACCGGCCGGCCTTAGCCGAAGGCGGTAATGAAACCATCGCAGTAGCCACCGATATCCTGGCTAGAGATCGCAGCCTGCAAAGCCAAATCAGCGCCCTGCTTGCCGAGAACATTATTCAGCCACCCACCATACAGGCATACGGTCCGTTGCCGGATTGGATACGCCCCGGAGTGCACTTTCATCTCGATCGTCAATCGTTCCTCAGCAAACGGCTGTCAATAATTAAAGATAACATTCCTGGAGAAAATGCTACCCCAGACGATTGGACTGAACTAGCCTGGCTTTGGGCTGACTGGCGGCAGGACTTATTTCAGGACAGCAGGTACAAATCCGACTTACGCAATCGAATGGTGGAAACACAATTAAACATTGAAACCTCATTTATAGACTGGTTGCAGCGACGCTATACTGACCTACTCTCTCAGCCATACCTACCTGCGCCAGCGATGGTACAGCATGCCCTGCACTACATCGCTGCCCGTTTTCTCCCCAGCGAAAAACGGCCCCTGGCTATCGTTGTTGTGGATGGTATGGCTATTGAAGACTGGCTGGTCTTACGTAAGTCATGGATCGATCGGGACCTAAACTGGTGCATTCAAGAGCACAGCCTGTTTGCGCTCGTTCCATCGATCACTCCAGTATCACGGCAGGCTTTGCTTTCAGGCAAACTGCCGCGCAACTTTGTGGGCGATTGGCTATCGACCAGCACAGAAGAAGCTGCATGGCGGGTGTTCTGGGAAGAGCATGGGTTGCATCCAGAGAGCATTGCATATCAACGGGGACTCGGGAGCTTTTGTGGAGAGAATCTTCGGTTTGATGAAGCAACTGAACGAATACTGAACCAACCGCACAAAGCGGTAACAGTACTTGTGGTGAACACCATTGACAATCTGGTTCACAACGACATCTTGGGGTCTGACGCTTTTTTACAGCAGATAGCCACTTGGGGCAAGCAAGGCTACCTAGGTGTGCTGATCAGCCGCCTTCTAGAGCAGCATGAAACCGTAATTATTACGGCAGATCATGGCCATGTTGAAGGGCATGGAATTGGCGATATTGCGCTTAAAGAAGCTACCGTTGAACGATCGCTGCGAACCCGCATCTTTTCTGACCGGGCATTTGAAATGGTGCATTGGGATCCCAAAGTAATTTTACAATGGAGTAATGCTGGATTGCCAGACAATGCCAGGGTATTTATTCCATCGGGTCTTGGCCTTTTTGCCAAACCAGGTACAACTGCGATCAGTCACGGTGGTGCTGCTCTGGAAGAAGTCATTATTCCATTTATTACTATTTCGCGGATGCTATCATGATCGAATTGAAACTACCCCAGGTTGGTTTTGACCGCTTCATTGCTTATCAGTGGGTTGAATATACATTAGATTTGGCCATTCGAGAGGCGAACGACATCGAGCGGCGCAGTGTACTTAAAAACTGGCTGCAAACCCAAATGGAGGGTGTAGAAGCCGCCCGAAAAACCTACAATTTGCTGGCCAGAATCTGGTTTGTTGACTACCCAGAAACCGCCCATTTACGAGCCGAGGCTCTAAGAGTTTCCCAGGAAATTACCCATCAAGAAAGAATTGCTTTACACTGGGGCATGTGCCTGGCTAATTTTCATTTCTTCAACGATGCGGTGGCTATCGCTGGGAGATTGATCAGGCTGCAGAGTGAGTTCAGCTTGCCTGTAATACAACAGAGGCTTCTAGAGCAGTACAGCAACCAAGGTACAATTCCCAGGTCGGCTGCGAGGGTCTTTCAGTCTGTAAGAGATTGGCAAACGATAATACCTCTGGCTGATGGTCAATACGGCCCTGCCATTCCCATTGCAATCGCTCATTCAGGCCTGATCAGCTTATTAGTTGCCTGTGCTTTGCAACATAAAACTCAGCAAGCATGGCCACTTACAGATGTTCTGCGCCTCCCTGAGTTATTTCCTTTTAACTTGGCTCATGATGGTACCCAGGCTTTGCGTAGTTCTCCGTTGATTAACATACACCGTGAGGGCTCAAATCAAGAGATTCTCACATTAACCAGAGAGTGAGATAGTGTCCGGACCTCTACCCGTATTATGGGATCTGAGAGGCTACTTATAAGATCGGCTCAACTGAGCAGTTTGCGCTGAAATGGCTTGCTTCAATCGACTCGGGATAGCATTCCAGCTCCATTGCGCAGTATAATCCAAACATGTGTTCTAGTATCAACGACCTTAACCTGGATCCTCCCTGGCAGCGGGCCTTCCGGGGGTGGATCGGGCGGAAACGCAGCGAGCGGACGCGGCGCGATTACCGGCGGATCGGCGAGCAGTTTTTGGCGTTTTGCGGCAAGGCGCCGGGGGCGGTAAGCGCGCAGGATGTGCAGCGCTGGCAGGCGCACCTGGAGCAGGAAGGGTACGCGGCGAGCACGATCCGCACGTACCTGGCGACGGTGCAGTCGTTTTTCCGGTGCGCTGTCGAATGGAGGCTGGTGGAGGCCAACCCGGTGGCGGAGGGGAGCCTGCCCAAGCTGGAGCCCTATGAGAGCGGCCGGTATTTGTCGGAGGAAGAGGAAGCGGCGCTGCTGAAGGCGATCGATGTGCAGACGGCCTGGGGGCGGCGGGATTATGCGCTGATCCTGTTCCTGCTGCGCAGCGGGCGGAAATGCGAGGAAGTCCTGGGGCTGCGCTGGGGCGATTTCGAGGTGGGCAAGCAGGGGGTGAGGTTCCGGCGGGGTGGGAAGCGGGAAAGCGATGGGCAGGAAAATGAACGGTGGGAGAGGCTGGATTGGGAGGTTTGGGGGGCGATCTGGCGGCACCTGGAGGGGTGCGGGCGGCTGGCGGGGATCGGGGAGGAGGAGCTGATCTTCACGCCGCTGACGGACGTGGCCGGGCGGGTGGAGAAGTTGTATGGGGAGGCGTGGCAAGGTCACCGGCTGGGGGCGGGGAGCGTGGGCCGGCTGGTGCAGCGCTATGCGGGCTGGGCGGGGCTGCCGGCGAAGGAGATCACGCCAAAGGCGCTGCGCTATACGGCCGGGGTGCGGAAATGGCAGGCCGGCGGCAGCGTGGAGGAGCTGCAGGAATTGCTGGGGCACGCCGA
>CAZAGA010000012.1:0-22491 GCA_964484335.1 uncultured Anaerolineaceae bacterium | reverse complement strand
CGACCGCCTGGCCGCGATCCACAAGCGCCGAGAAGAATTCCCGGCTGCGCTCAGCTTATGGGAAAAAGCCGCTCGATACCAGCACTTAAACGCCCATGTCGAACTTTCGAAATATTACGAGCATCGCCAGCGGAATTACCCTGAAGCGCTGCTGTGGGTAAACTCGGCCCTGGAGATCGTCAATTCGGCCGGATTTCCGCGTTACGAACGAGCGACCTGGTTGAACGAACTCGAACCGCGTCATGCCCGCCTGGTGCGGAAACTGTCCAACTCGGGAGGCGCCTGATGCGAGCTGGGGAGCGCCGTACATTGCGCCATAATGTCCTGGTAAATTTGATCGATGGCGGCTTCTTTGGCTTTGCGATGGGTTTTGCTTCCTTTACAACGATCATCCCGTTATTTGTCAGCCAGCTTACCGACTCTGCCTTGCTGATCGGCTTAATACCAGCCATTCATTCGATGGGCTGGCAGTTACCGCAGTTAATCAATGCCCGCCAGGTTTCCCGCCAAAATCGATTCCTCGGGCTGGTGCTGAAGATGACCATCCATGAGCGCCTGCCTTTTTTGGGCCTGGCAATTGTCGCCTGGCTCACCCCAATTGCCGGCGCAAACACCGCCCTGGTAGCAATTTTTGCACTGCTGGTCTGGCAAGGCCTGGGCGCCGGTTTTGCCGCCAATCCCTGGCAGAGTATGATCGGCAAGATCTTTCCTTCCGAGTATCGCGGCACCTTCCTGGGCGGCCAATCGGCGGCAGCCAACCTGATGGCCAGCCTGAGCGCCATCCTGGCTGGCTTGATCCTCCAGCGCCTGGCCAGCCCGTTGGATTTCACCCTGACCTTTCTACTATGCTGCCTGTCGATGGTCGTTTCCTGGTTCTTCCTGTCCCAAACTCGTGAGGACGAGCACGAAATCATCATACAAGCTGGAACGGAAAACTTCTGGTCGGCCTTGCCCCAAATCCTCCGCCAGGATCGCAACTTGCGTTGGTTCTTGCTTGTTCGAATGCTTTCACAATTGGCCGTGATAGGAACGGCGTTCTATACGGTTTACGCTGTCAAGAGCCTGGGGATGAACGAGCTGACCGTTGGGATCCTGACCAGCGTCCTGCTCGGTGTACAAATCGTGGCTAATCCAATCATGGGTTGGGTAGGGGATCACTGGAGCCATCGCGGGATCATGGCAATTGGCATCCTTGCCTCAATCCTAAGCGCCCTGCTGGCCTGGTGGGCGCCCAGCGCGGCCTGGTTCTTCCCGGTAATGATCCTGACTGGGATTGCCAACGTCGGAATCTGGACCATCGCAATCGCGATGATCCAACAATTTGGCCGCGAGGAGCAGCGCCCGATTTACATCGGCCTGTCGAATACGTTGATCGCCCCCTTCACCATCCTGGCGCCTTTCCTGGGCGGCTGGCTGGCCGAATTAAATGGCTACACCAGCGCATTCAGCGCCTCGGCAGGGTTCGGATTGATCACCTTGTATATCCTGGTTTTTTTGGTGAAAGAGCCCGCGAAGACCCGGGCTTAGTCCTGCAATTCGAAATCTAACCGGAAGACGCGCAGCCAGCAGCCGTGGGAGGCGGCAATTTGGCGCGCCTGGGCGGCTCCGGCTGCCTGGTCCCCGCCGGTCAGGATCATGCCTTTCACCGGTTGTCGCTCCAGGATCTTCTCAAGTTGTGCAACACTGCCCAATACCTCCACCCCGTGAATCGAGCGGCCAATCTTGAGCGGATCTTCATCGATGAACCCAACCGGCCGGTAGTTCAAGCTCGGGTGCATCAAAATCCAGCGCAGAGCAATTTCCCCGGCATCGCCTGCTCCGATAATCAGCACCTTTTCTTCGGCACTCCGCGCCGGCAGGCTAAACAACCGGTCCAGCACCCGGAAGGAAGAGCGTGACATCGCCAGGCCCAGAAACAGGAAAACCCCAAACAGGAGAAACAATGCCGAAGAGTAGGCTGCCATCGGCGGCGGTGCTTCTGCCCCAGCTGTGTTCGCCGCGCGCAAAGCGTAAAGCGAATAAATCAGCAACGCGCTGACCACCACCGCACTCAGCGAAGCGCGGAAATAATAGATGCTCTCATCCACCCCCACGTAACGCCAAACGCCCCGGTAAACCCCGTTGAGGAAGAACGACAAATAGCCCACCACCAGCGCTACTGGCAGCGCCTGAAGAAAATAACCGATCCGCTCTTCGCTCAGGTTTAATCCATAACGGGTGACAAATGACAGGTAAAAAGCCAACAAGATAATCACAAAATCCAGGCTGACTTCCAACAAACGGCGCTTGAAGGTCAGGTTGAGCACGATTTGCGCCAGGCTTGGGGAGCGCACTTCACTCCCATCCGGGATGACTGGGTGCTCCAGGGCGATCAGATCGTTTTTCTCGCTGGGCGGGCTGATCTTCACCCCGCCAAGATAAGCCGCTGCCAGGGCAAAGGCCGCTACCAGGATTGGCACCAGGATCAGGCTTAAACGGTAGCCGGCCGACTCGATCATCACCGCCAAGACCCCGGATAGCAAGGCCGCGGTATACAGAATCACCAAAACCTGGCGCTCTTTAAAGCCGAAGGCTATCAGGCGATGGGAGGTGTGGTCACGCCCGCCCTGCACGGGTGAAGCGCCACGCAGCAGGCGGGTGATGGTAACCAGCAAGGTATCCAGAATCGGCAGCAGAAAGAGCAGTGAAGGTACAGCCAGGATGGCGAAAACATTCGATGCCTGCGGCTGGCGGGCGATTGCCAGGGCAGCCAGGGTGAAACCCAGGAACATACTGCCCGAATCGCCCATGAATAACCGGGCGGGAGGAAAATTAAACCATAAAAAGCCCAGGTTTGCACCCATCAGCGCCAGGCAGACCAGAACCAGACCAGCGTTCCCAGCCCGCCAAAACAAAAAGGCCAGCAAACCCGTCGTGATTAACACAATCCCGCCTGCCAGGCCATCCATGTTATCCAGCAGGTTGATTGCATTGGTGATCCCAACCAACCAAAGAAAGGTCAATAAAAGGTTGAGAAAATCTGCTAACAGGCTATTGGAGAGGATCGGGGTGAAGAAATTCGTCGTCGAGCCAAAAAGAATCACGATCGCTGCAGCGCTGATCTGGCCGATTAACTTCGCCTGGGGCGAGATATGCTTTATATCATCCAAAACGCCCAACCCAAAGATAACCAGCGAGCCAGCCAAGAAACCCCAGCTTTGCAGGTTGAATTGCCCAATTGGCTGGCTGGAGAGATGGGCGACGCCTAATTGCAGCGCCAGCAGGCTGGCGCTCAGGCTGAGCGTAAATGCGCTGAAAACGGCGATGCCGCCCATGGTTGGCGTCGCTTGGCTGTGCCAGCGATCTGCGCGAGGAAGGGCTACCCAGCCGAGACGAAAACAGACCTGGCGCAGCCCAGGAATCATCAGCAGGCAAATCAGGAAAGCCAGGCCAAAAGACACCCAGGCGATCATCGGTTCTCCAGTTCCTCAGGGAGCCGTGGTCAATTGTTCGAGTAAAGTCTGCAGGCGGGGCTGCTCGGAAGCCGGCGCCAGCGAAAAAGCGGTGTTGGCTGACTGTCGAGCGGGTTCAAGCTGCCCTTCCAGCGCATACAGGCGGGCCAGGGTTTCGTGTACCCGCCAGGCCGAGCTGCTCTGCGGCGCAGCCAGCAAGGCGGCCTGATAAGCCTGGATCGCTTCCGGCAGTCGCTCGAGCTGGGTCAGCGCGCCGCCCAGGGCCAGGTTATAGGTATATTTCAACTGAGCTTCCCCAGGGATTGCAAGCGACTGGCGATAATAGTTGATCGCCTCTTCCAGCCAATAGTTTTCTTCTGTCGGCGTGTTGGCCTGGGCAGCTTTGCCTTCCGCCAGGCTGCCGAGCTGCCCATAAGTCCAATCATAGCTTGGGTCGATCGCCAACGCTCGTTCCAGGCGTTCCCGGGCTGCTTCTGGCTGGTCTAACTGCTTATCGGCCAAGTAGGCCCATTCATTCCACAAACGGACATTGTTCGGGGCGATCGCCAACGCCTGGCGGAAATATTTATCCGAGGTTTCCAGGCGCGCTTGCTGCTGCTGGAGGTCGGTTGTGTACGCAGCCCACAAGCTGTACACCCGCGCCAGATTAGCCGTATGATCTGGGTTGAGTGGGTTAAGGGATTGCGCTTTGACCAGGTCGCGCTGAGCCTGGTCGAAGAGCGCCGTTTGCTGCCCCGCGTCGGTTAGGGAGCGAGCTTGATCCAGGTAGGCACGCCCCAGGAAGAGATAGTAGTAATCTTCATTCGGCGCCATCTGGTTGGCGCGCTGGTAAATTTCGATCGCCAACGGATATGCGCCTGGCCGGTTAAAGGACTCGGCCAGTTTAAAGGTAATATCTGCCTGAACCACGCGCAGGTTAGCGGTCACGATCAACCAGCCGGCCAGGAAAACTCCCGTTAGAGCGCCCAATCTGAGCACCGCCACGCCTGCGCCCAGGCTGCCTGACGCAGGCGAAGCTTTTTGCCTGGATAGCGCAGATCCCGTCCGGAAGTTGGAGGAACGATCGATTTGCGACAGCCACCAACCGATCCCCACGACCCATAAAAACAAGTAAATATAGAACTTGGTCAGCTCGCTACCGTAGCGCGCCACCTGGGTCATAAACTCAGCCACGCTGCCCGGCTGGCTGCGGGCGATCGAGGCCAGCCCTGCACTGTGCCAAAGCCAAAATAACAGGGTAATTACCAACGAGCTGAACAGGATAACGCCCCAATGCTGGAAGAAAACCGGGCCTCCGGTTGGCTCGCGCGCAATCGTTTCCCCGCTTTCCTCACTGGCTGCCAGCAAGCAGGCTAATAACCAGGTTGCTGTCAGGATGGCCAGGATGCCCAGCGAATGGCTGCCATCGCTCAGCCGAGTCAGTGAGGACCAAAGGATTTGTCCCGCACTACGCGCGCCTTCCTGGCTAGTGACCAGGCTGAAGCCCAAGCTGGAAAGGATGATCCCGATCAAGCCACCCCAAACCAGGCTGGCAAACGGTAAGGTCGAGACTGTCAGGCGAGCAGTTTTCCGGTTTGCCTGGGCAGAGCGTGCCCGGCCCTTCGCACCTGGCCTGGCCGAGGCGCTGGTTTCTGACCTGGTAATTTGGGCTGGCTGACCAGAAGGTAGGCTCTCCACGCCATTCACTGGCTTGATTAAAACTTGAACGGCGGAGAAATTAACCCCGATGACCCAGAGCAGAGCAAGGTAGACCCAAAAATAGAGCCGGGTAGCGCCGATCGAAATCCCGAAATTAATTTCCACAAAATGGGCTAAAAGCCCGGCTAACAACACAACCAGGCTGAAGACCCGGTACCGGTCGGCCGGTGAGGACCAGGCGCTGGGAGATCGCAAGTTGGGAGGTACAGCCAGGGTGCGCCAGCCAGCCAGGACGACATACCCTAACAATCCAAGCAATAGGCCAAACGGTATCCCGATTCCCAGGTACTCGATCCCTCTCCAGGCGCTGAAAAAAGCACCACCGCCTAACCCACCGGCCAACAGCAATCCAACCAACATCCGCCCCGCCACCGGACCCGGAACCAGGCCAAGCCATTTCAAGCCGAAATAGAACAGGCTGCTAAATAGCCAGAGATATGTCAGCGCTCCCAGCAGGCCGCCGGTAACCAGCGAATCCCAGGTCTCATTGTGCGAGCGATCTGGAGCGGCATTGCGCTTTTCCACCTGACCAAGCTCGGGCTGGTAAAACGGGTTATAGGCCACGAACATGCTTTCTGGCCCATAGCCCACCAGTGGTCTCAGGAAGTTTAGCCGGTCTGTACTCCCATCTGGATAAACCAGCGCTTGGTGCGGGGCGACCAGGCGAGCGGCGCCTTCCCAGATGTAACGTCGCACCAGGGCGCTGTTGCTCTCCGAATTCAGCAGCTGGCCAAAGCGACCGATAGCCGGTGATGAGCGCAGGGGCTCCAAAGGTCCACCTTCGAGGTTAAATACCAGCAAGAACAGCGCCGCCAACAGCGTCAGGCCAACGACTGCCAGGGTTGCCCAGCGTTTCCGGGCTAGAATGGTAAACATTAAAGCCATGAAGAACAGGCTAACCAGCCAGCCTAACGCCGGACCGCGACTACCGCTGAAATACATCGCCAGGATCTGCAAAATGGCGATGAAGGTATAGCCGGAGAGGCGTAACGCCCACACCGGGCCAGATTGAGCGCTCTTTTCCGCCTCGGCCAGGCCCTGGACCGCCTGGATTATCCGCAGCACCGTCAAAGGAAAGACCATGATCAGGTACGCCGCGATGAAGATCGAGTTTCCCAAAGTGGAAGTGATCCGGATTGAAACATCTCCACCCCATTGGATGGGATCGAGATTGAAACGCTGCAGAAGGCCATATAAAGTAATCGGCAGGCTGGTCAGAACCAGGGTAGTAAACAGCCGTTCAACCTGGGCGCGCTGGCGCAGGTTGGCCAGTAAGGCGGCGAAGATCGCCAGGTAGGCTGCCATCGAAAAAGCGCCTTGCAGCCGCTGGTATGAACCCAACCAACTGGCGCGCGGCGCGATCGAAAGCAGTGTGGACAACAGCAGGCTGGCCACCAAGAAGAAAACCGGCCAGATCCAGGGTGAGCGAAGGAAAGCTTTTAACCCTGGACGATCAATTGGACGCGGTTGGAGCGCAACCCGAACCAACCAGGCAGCCAGGATGACCAAAGCCAGGCTACGAACCAAGCTGATTCGATCCGGTTCAAAAATCCGGCTGGAAAAGGTATTAAAAAAAAGGGGGGCAAGAATGATCGCTGCCAGCCAGCCGGCTTCGAGTATTCCGTCACAGATCCTCGCGAAACGGGCAGTCATCGGCGCACCTCACAACGGCCAGATCGCCGGTACTAGCAGAATGGCAATTAAAAAGATGATGATCGTCAGCAGGCTGCCAACTTTCAAGAAATCACTGAAGCGATAATTCCCTGGCCCGTAGACCATCAGGCAGGCTGGCTCGAGCGGCGTCAGGTAAGAACAACTGGCTGCCACTGCAATCATCATCGCAAAAGTGCGCGGGTTGAGTCCCAACTGGTTCGCGGCTTGCATTGCAATTGGCACCACCACAACTGCCGCGGCCTGGTTCGACATTGGCTGGGTTAGCAGCATAGTCAGGAAAAAGAACCCGGCCAGGATCCAGAGCGGGTTGGACTGGCCAAAGGTATCCACAATCAAGTTGGCCAAGTAGGCGGCTGCACCGCTTTGCTCCAGCGCAACACCTAATCCCAACATACAGCCGATTAAGACAATTGCCTTCCATTCTACATCCCGGTAGGCCTCGCTGGGTGTGATCGTACGGGTGATAAAGACCAGCAGCACCCCCAATAACACGGCCACGGGCAGCGGGACAATCTCAAAAGTCGCCAGCAATAATGCCCCAAGAAAGGCCAGGATGGCAATCGGCGCCCGGCGAAGCTGGAAGATTGAATCTTCAACCGGGCCGATCACCCGGAGCGTGGCATCTGCTTGTAGGGCGGTAATATTCGGTCGCTGCCCCTGGACAAGCAGGATGTCACCTAACTGGATCACTACCTGGCTGATTTTGTGACTGATCGTTTCGCCGTGACGGTTGATCGCCAGGACCTGCAAGCCATAGCGTTCACGGAATTGGACCCCGCGCAGCGTCCGGCCGATCACCGGCGCCCGGCCCATGACCAGCACCTCCGCCATGCCAAAGTCCTTGTTCTGAAGCCGGGGATCGCTCAACTCTACGTCGCCTTTCAGATCGATCCCCACAGCGTTGCGGACTTTCAACACTTCCTCGCGCAGGCCCTCAACCAGCAGTAAGTCATTCGCAAAGAGCGTCAGTTCAGCCGAAGGCGTCATCGACTGATCCTTCTCTCGGATGATTCGGATGACGTTCAAATCCAGATCTTTACCTAAACCACTCTCGGCCAGGGTTTTACCGACCAGGGGTGAATCGGGGAGCACAACCACTTCAGTCAGGAATACCTGGTTGCCGAGCTCCTTGACCGGTTCAATCGATGGGCGCCGGTCTGGAATCAGCCTAACTCCAAAGAAATACATATAGACCAGGCCAACCAGAGCAATTGGGATTCCAACCGGAGCCAATTCGAACATCGACATTGGTTTCATCCCTGCCTGGACCATCAAACCGCTGACCACGATGTTCGTGGAAGTCGAGATCAAAGAAACCGAGCTGGCCAGGATTGCGCCAAACGCGATTGGCATCAGCAAGCGAGAGACACTGACCTTTGCCCGGCTAGCCAGGCCGTAAACTACCGGAATAAAAAAAGCCGCCGCCGCAGTGTTGCTGATCAACGTGCTCATGCCAGTTACGGCGCTCATTGTAATCAGTTGGATGCGCTTTGGATCATCCCCCGTACGGCGAACAATCCAGCGCCCGACGAGCTCAACCACCCCGGTGCGTGCCAGGGCCGCGGTCAGGATCAACAAGCAAAAGATCATCACCACCACGTCACTACCAAAGCCGCGAAAAGCCAGGTTGGCAGGAAGCAAACCGGTGATAATCAGTACCAAAAGGACCCCGATTGCAATCACATCGGCCGGTAAACGCTCAAAAGAAAATAAGACCAGAGCGGCGGCAACGATTACCAGTAAAAGGAGAATTTCAGGTGTCATTTTAAATTGGGGTGATCAAGCCAACTCAACCAGGACTTCGTGCAGGCTGACCCCCTGGCCGACGACAACATGGATCGATTTGACGATCCCTGAATGGGGAGCGCGGATTTCATTTTCCATTTTCATCGCTTCCAGAACCAGCAACGGCTGGTCAGCCTGGACAGCCTGGTCAACTTCAACCAGCAAGCGCACGATCAAACCGGGGATCGGGGCCTTAACCCGGCCATCCGAGCGAATATTCCCACGCAACTGGGTGCTGGCTCGCCCGGGGTGTGGGCTCTCGCGCAACTCCAGCGGGTACAGGTTGCCGCCCGCCCGGATCCAGCGGAATTCGCGATCCAGGCTGATTTCATAAGGTTTTCCGTCCACCAGCAACCAATCGGGTTCATCCGGATCTTCCCCGCCAGCCGGTAAGTGAACCGCGACAGCTTTACCATCCACCAACACTTCGAAAGACTTCCCAGGAAGCAGGCTGCTGGGCAGTTGAATATTGAACGTTTGGCCATTCAAGGTGACAAGCATTTCGATCCATCCCTCATAGGTTGCGAGGCTAAAAATTACCTCGGCTGTGACGGTGCCAACCGCTGTTCAGGCGGTCGGGTCGCTCCGGCTGGATGGCCTGGCTGCGTCGCAGGTAAGACACAGCCGCTGCGACTGCCAAATCGCGCAGCTCATTTTCCTTCACCGGGCTATCGGAAAGCGGTTTACCGATTTCATCCAGTAATGCACTGACTTCCAGGCCGCTGTCATAACAACCGGTTTGCATCGCAGGGGCAGCCAGGATTTTTTCCAAAGCCGGTACATTGGTAGGCAAGCCACTGAGGTGAAATTCCGCCAGGGCGTCCTGGGCTCGCTTCAGGCAAGCCGGCCGGTCTGCTCCCCAAACCGTCAGCTTCGCCAACAAAGGATCGTAATCTGGCGAGACCGTGCAGCCAGAAGAGATAAAAGTATCGACGCGCACTTCTGGGCCAGCCGGCAAGCGCACACTGCGCAGGATCCCCGGAGTGGGTAGGAAATTATTCAAAGGATCCTCTGCGGTAACCCGGCACAGGATGCTCCAGCCCGCCAGGTGGACCTCCGCCTGGGTGTACCCCAGTGGCTGACCAGCAGCCAAGCGGATTTGCTCCGCCACCAGGTCTACCCCGCTGCAACTCTCAGTCAGGGGGTGCTCCACCTGCAGGCGGGTTTTTATCTCGGTGAAGAAGGGCCGGCCCTGGGCGTCAATCAGGAACTCAATCGAGCAGGCGTTTTGGAGCTCGAACAAATTAGCCAGCCCGACTGCCATCTGCCAGATAACGCTGCGCAGCTCAGGCGAGCAGAATGGGGCAGGTGATTCCTCGACCAGCTTTTGATTTCCCCGCAGCACTGAGCCTTCTCGCTCGCCCAGGTGAACGCGCTGGCCATACCGGTCACCCAGGATTTGGACGTTGACCTGATGGGCAGGTAGGATCGCTTTCTCAAGGAAAACACTCCGCCGGCCGTAAAAGGCCTGCGATTCCGCTTCGGCGCGGCGGATCGCTTGTTCTAGCTGGCCGGGGCTGCGCACCAACCGCTCGCCGCGCCCACGGCCTCCCAGGCAGGATTTAACCACCACCGGATACCCCAGGCGTTCTGCCGCCTCGGCCAGGCGGGTGACAGCCAACTCATCAAAACACATCCCGCTGTGCTGGACCACTGGAAAGCCTGCTGCAGCAGCTTTTTCCAGCACTGCAATCTTATCGGTTAGCTCAGTAACCAGCTCAACCGGCGGGCCGATGACACTGATGCCGGCCTCGCGACAAGCCAGGGTGAAATCTGGTCGCTCAGCTAAGAAGCCGTAACCGGGATGGACTGCATCAACTCCGGTTTCCAGTGCGATCTGTAAGACCCGCTCTGGGTCGAAGAAAACTGCCTGAGAAGTTACCGGGATACTCTGATCTGCCAAGCGGACATGGAGGGAATTTTGGTCGGCTGGTGTAAACAAGGCCACCGTTTGAATTCCCATTAACCGGCAGGTACGCTCAATCCGGACAGCAATCTCGCCCCGGTTAGCGATAAGGATCTTTTGAAATTTTCCCGGGGTCAATTTTAAAGCATCCATCAGGGGTTAACCTCTTCTACCGGAACGGGTGTTTCAGTATAGATTGAAGTCGGCGTTTTCGTCACACCATATGAAGCTTCCCAGGGGTACAGTTTTCCAGGCCGGCCTTGGAAATACAACTCAACAATCCGGCGGAAGATCGGCGCGGCGATTTCGGACCCTTCGCCGGCATTTTCTGCTACCACGGCAATGGCGATATCCGGCTTATCGGTCCGGCCATTCATGGTGTATCCGGCAAACCAGGCATGCGGGTCGGCGGATTGAGAGGTAGCGGTGCCGGTCTTGCCGGCGATCGGAACATAATAACCATTGAAAACCAGGTAAGCTGTACCGCGTGGCTTGTTATTGCGCAGGACGCCGATCATAGCTTGCTTCAGGATCTCGAGCGTTTCCGGTTTGAGCGGCAAACTACCGGTAATTTCGGGTTTAAACTCGAAGGTTGGGGTTCCATCCTGGGCGACAATTTTCTCAATCGCCTGTGGACGGTAAAGCGTCCCGCCGTTGCCAAGAGCAGCCATAAAGCGGGCAACTTGCAATGGGGTGACCTGGACATCACCCTGGCCAATTGCAATGTTCACCGCGTCGACGACGCTAGCCGGGTTGGGGATTACACCTGCCTGTTCTTCTACGGCGCCGATCCCGGTCTCCGCTCCCAGGCCAAAAGCACGCGCCATGTCTGAAATTGCATTCGGCTTACCAGCATCGTACAGGCCTTTCCCCAGGTGCCAAAAGAGTGGATTGCAAGAGCGCATCAATGCTTCGGATAACGAATTCAACTGGCCAGAGGGCGGCGTCTCGCCATCTTCCAGGAAGTGATCGTAAGTCCAGTCGTAGAGTGGTAAACCGGGGATCTCGGTGAATTCATATTGGCAATCGTAAGCATAATTATCCGTGTACAGACCGCTCTCCAGGGCAGCCGCCATCGTAATCACCTTGAACACCGATCCCAATGGGTAAAGTCCCTGGGAAGCGCGGTTGAATTCCGGCAGATTCACATCGCTGACCAGGCCCGGAAGGGTCACCCAGGAATTGTAATTTTCGACCTGGAAGGAGTTTGGGTCAAAGCCCGGCGAGGAAGCCAGGGCCAGAACCCGGCCGGTATCTTGCTCGATCACTACCGCCGCTGCGCGGAAGCCACGTAGCGCTTCCTGGACATCCTGTTGGAACTCTCCCTCGAAGGTCGTGTAGATGGCCTGACCGGGCGTCGAAGCTGCAGAGCCCAGCTCGGCAACTGGGACGCCAGTCGAATCCAGTTGGTATAAAACCCCACCGTGCTGGCCAACCAGAATCTCCTCACCCCAGCGCTCAATGCCTTTCCGACCGATCTTTTCATCCACCCGGTAGCCCCGCCGGCGGTACTTCGAAAGCTCTTCCGGACCCAGGGCGCGGACATACCCGACCAGATGCGGTGCAATCCCATTGCCAGGATAATAACGGGCAGTGTAATTGGTCAGAGAAACTGCACCCCAGCCTGATAGGGCATTCAACAGGCTGCCGTTGCCTTGAGTCTCCAACTGGCCAAAAGCCAGGTAATCGCCTGGGGCGGCATTCTCAACCCGGCTGATCACCTCCGCAATCGAAAGACCGCTGGCGCGCGATAGCAAGCCGTACAGGCCATCGGAATTCTCTGGATCGATATTCGACGGGTACAATCCGATTGAGGTGGCATCGCTTTGCCCGGCCAACAACTGGCCGTTCCGATCGTAGATCGGCGCCCGCACTGGCGGATTCAAATCCATGCGAAGCTGCCCGCCGCCGGCGAGCTCGGGCAGGATCATGCTATCCTCAAAGAAGACCCGCCAGTTACCACCTTCGAAGGTTAACTTCATCGCCGTCTCGCGAATCAGGTCGCCGATCAGGTTGCTGGCCAGGGTCACCCGGTAACTGAACTGGGCCAGCTTATCGCCTTGTCCCTGCTCGCCCAACGGTTCGATCCGGATTTCTTTCAGCGCGCTTTCGTCAGCAACCGACTGGTATTTCTTCTGAAAGTCTTCCAAGGTCAGGCTGGCCTTGCTCTCATCCGCCAACAGGGCGAACATAGCCGGATAATCCTCTCCTCGCCAGGCATCCAGGTATGCCAGGGCGACCGCGCTCGCCGCTGGGATGGTCGTTGTCCGCACCTGAGGACTCGGCAGGTTAGAAAAATCAGGTGAAGGCGAGGCCTGAGGCGTCGGCGTCATCTCGGGTTGGGCTATCCCATTCTGGCAGCCAGCCAGCAGTAAAAGGAATGCTGCCAGGGCCGCAATCAGAATCAAGCCGCTAGTTCGCTTCTCGAGTGGTACTTTCATATACTTTCCATCTCCGCCATCGCCTCCGGCCAGACTGGGTAGTACATCGACCACTGCTGCGGAGAGCAACGGATGAATTCCTCCGCGGCTTCAAGCAAAGTCTCTGCGTTGACCAGGATTTCCTTCTGGCGATCGGGATATTCTTTCACTTTAAATAATTCCGATATCATCAACCGATAGGTCCGGTCAGGCTGGAGCAGCACCGCAGCCACCAGGATGGGCGCTTTCGAGCGCAGCGCCAGGGGAATATGCAGGACGGGTAATGAAGCCGGCCGCCCAAAAAATTGCGGGCGGTATTTCATATCTACCAGAGGCCGATCTATTCCAGATAATACCACACCCCCGCCAGCCAGGCATTGTTCTGCCTTCCGAATCGCAGCCAGGGAAGCCGGAATGATCTCAAGATTGCCCTGCTGGCGGAGCTTATTTTGCCACTGGTAGCCTTTTCCTGGTTCGGGAAAGCTTAATACCAGGCCCCTGAGACCAGCCTGTTCCCCCGCCATCCGGGCAGCCGCCTGAATGGCCAGGTCAAAATTTCCCATATGTAAGCCAACAACAATCAAACCGGTCTGGCTGGCCTGGGCGTCCATCAAGATTTGGAGAAATTTCTGCGGAAGTTCCAGGATTGGCGCGCCGTTCGCATCCTGCCTCGCCTGAGATAAGTGGTGATAATAGGTATACAAGGTATAGGCCGTGTGAGCAAAAGTTTCGCTAACTGCGCGATCGAGCGCTGTCCCACTGAGCTGCCCACCGCTGACAACCCATTGGTTGCAGCGCACAGCCCGGACCATCGCCTGTCCACGCTGTCGGGAGAGACCGCGGCCTACCCAATCTGCCAGGCGCAGACCCAGGGAAGGCGGTACAGCCCGGCCTAACCCATAACCCAGGCCGACCCCGATTCGGCCGTTGATGATTTGTTGGATATCCACGACGGGCTAGGGTAATACCAAATTCATCAAACCAGGCTTTTCAGGGCTTCCAGGATTTCTGCGCTGTGCTCGGCAGGCTTCACATTTTCAAACACCCTGGCAATCTGGCCCTGGGCATCGATCAAGAAGGTCGTCCGGTACACCCCTTCATACTCCTTGCCCATGAATTTTTTCGGACCCCAGACCCCATACAGGTCAGCCACCGGATGACCTTCATCAGCCAGCAGGTTGAAGGGAAGGTCAAACTTGGCCTTGAACTTGGCATGGCTCTTGGGGGAATCCGGGCTGACGCCCAGGATGGTGACGCCTGCCTGTTGGTAGACGCGGTAGTCATCGCGAAAATTGCAGGCTTCTGTCGTGCATCCAGGGGTGTCATCCTTGGGATAAAAATATAAGACCAGCGGTTGGCCGCGGTAATCTACCAGCCGGCGCAACTGGCCGGTTTCATCCAGTAATTCGAATTCGGGGGCAGGGATTCCTGCTTGTATCGGCATTGAAGGCTCCTTTTGTTATCTTTACGTATCGATCCTGGCGACCAATTCTCCCATCCGAGAGACATCATAACCTGGCAAAGTTGCCACGGCTTGCCTGAAGTTTGATTCTACCAGCATCGCCAACAATGGGGCCAGCAGCTTACTCTCATAATGCTCGGCTGGAATGACCAATTGATAGGGTTCCTGGTATAGCGGGAAAAAGTCCAACTCCAGCGCCTGGGCGGCAGCGGCAATCCCCAAGCCGGTGTCTGCTCGGCCTGAGGCGACGGCTGCCGCAACCGCCAGGTGGGTGTATTCTTCCTGTTCATATCCCCGAATTTGTTCCGCTGGGATACCCAGCAGGCCAAGGTGAAAATCTAGCAGCACGCGTGTCCCAGCGCCGCGCTGACGGTTGATAAAGCGAACCTCGCTGCGCGCCAGGTCTTCCAGGCGCTCGATCCGGAGGGGATTGCCACGCCGCACCAACAGTCCTTGCGATCGCCCGGCTAACTGGACCAGGTAAATCAGCCGGCCTGGTAAGGTTTGGCGGATGTAGCTCAGGTTGTATTCGCCGCTGGCAGGATCCAGCAGATGCGAGCCAGCCAGGTGCGCTTCACCGCGCTTTAAGGCCACCAAACCGCCCAGGCTGCCGACATTTGAAGAAACCAACCGGCGGGATTCGTCGGGCTGGCTGACCTGGGCCGCCAGGAATTGGGCCAGGATGTCCAGGGCCATATCATGCGAACCAGTCACCAAGATCGTTCGGAAAAGTTGGTTTTTCCCCCGGTAAAGATGAACGGTCGCCTGAGAGCCGGCGGCCAGGCCCTGTTCGCCGGCCGGAAGGATCACCAGTCCGTCTGCCCTGGCCAGCGAGCTGATTACCCCGGCGCCGCGCGGCAGCGGCGCAGCCAGCAATTGTTCACCAACCTGCCCCACGGCCACGCGTAAATAATCATCATCGCCCGCTGGAGAAGTGATCTTGCGGGTCAGCCTGGCCTGGATCGTTTCCAGCTCGAGCGAAGGTCGGCCAGTCCAGCGAGCCAGAAGCGGTTCGACAAAGATTTCCCCGGTCAGCGCGGCGGAAACCGGGTAGCCGGGGACACCAAGCACCACTGCCTGGCCCACCACGCCCAGGATGACCGGGTGCCCTGGCCGGATGGCAACCCCATGCACCAGTAGCCTACCCGCCGACTCAACCACTCGGGCGGAATAATCCTCCGAACCAGCCGAAGAGCCGGCGATCAATAAAATCAGGTCAAAGTCTCTGGCAGCCTGTTCGACTTGTTGGCAGATGCACTCAAAATCATCCGGTAGGATTGGGAAACGCTGAGCTTGACCACCCCAGGCTGCTACCTGCGCCGCTAAGACCAGGGAATTAAATTCGATAATCTCGCCGGGCCGGGGGGTCTGCCCTACCGGCACCAGTTCACTTCCGGTCGGCAGGATGGCGACTTTCGGCTGGCGAGCCACCCACAGGCTCGAATGACCACAGGCTGCCGCGGCGCCCAAGTCCACCGGACGGATCAGTTGACCGACAGGCAGGACCAACTGGCCAGCCACCATGTCTTCCCCAAGCGGCCGGACGTGCTGCCAGGGAGTCCGCGCTGATCGGAGGCGGATCCAACCAGCAGCAAAGCGATCCTGGCTTTCATCCAGCTCGCCGCCAGGCGCTAACAACTCCACCTCTTCAATTGGGATCACCGCGTTGGCCCACTCCGGCAACGGATCACCGGTATCCACGACCTGGGCGGTCATTGCGCCATCTACCGGTTGTCCAGATAGGCCAGGGTTGCGGGCCAGCAGCACCGGCGCGTTGGGCCGCGCCCCACGGGTATCCTCCGACCGGACCGCAAAGCCATCCATCGCCGCGGCATGGTAATGCGGCGAAGAAACTTTTGCCCACAGCGCCTCGGCCAAAACCCGGCCGGCCGCCCGTTCATCCAGGGGTATTTGTTCGCGCTCAAGCAGCCCATCCCGGCCAATGACCCGCAAAGCAGCCTCCAAGCGTTTACGCGCCTCGACCAGCGGAATGTCATGGAGGTAAATTGGCTCTCCAGGCATAATCACCTCAATAAAAAGACCTCGACCCGTTCTCCAGCGCTTAGACCATTGGCGCTAGCCGGGATGCGGATCAATCCATCTGCAGCTACCAGGTTGAAGATCAAGTTACTCCGACCATGGATGGGTTCAGCCACAAGCTCAGCCTCGCTATCCAGAACAGCCTGGTTGGCATCCCGAGCGCTCGCAGAGGCAGCCTGAGCGACGTCGAAGGGTGGTTTCCTTCCCTTATCCACCAGCTTCACCGGAACCCAATCCTCCCTCCCAGCCTGGGAAGCCAGGTTGACAGCCAGGCGAGCCGCCACGGATGCCTGCAGCCGGTCATCCGGTTGGCCAAGCAACTTTTCGATCACCGGAATCAAAAATAACCGGGCGGAAACTAACGCACTGACCGGATTGCCAGGCAAGCCGATGACCGGTTTTCCCTGGCAAAAAGCCAGGATCGTCGGTTTACCCGGCTTCAGGTTCACCCCGTGGAGCAGGACGCCTGGCGAGCCGAGCGCCTGGATAACCTGGGAGGTCAGGTCGCGCGCACTGGCTGAGGAGCCTGCCGTGAGAACCACCAGGTCATGCGCTTCCAGCGCCTGGCGGGTCACCAGGAGCAGAGCTTGCTCCTGGTCAGGAACGATTCCCATTCGCTGGGCGGCCCCACCGGCCTCTTCGACCAAGACGCTGAGCGAATATGAATTAACATCCCGCACCTGCCCAGGATGAAGCGTGGCCTGGGGTGTGACGACTTCATCGCCGCTAGAGATCAGCGCCACGCGTGGCCGGCGAGTCACGCCAATTTCGGTAATCCCCAACGCCATCAGCCCCCCGATTTCAGCCGCGCCCAGCTGCTGCCCGGCTTGCAAGGCAGGCTGTCCAGCCTCGATATCTTCGCCAGGCTGGATCACGTTTTCCCCCACCGCACAAGCCCTGGAGATTTCAATTTCAGCCGCCCTGGAGACCTGGCAATGCTCGAGCATCACTACCGCGTTGGCTCCTTCCGGCAGCATTCCACCGGTGTGAATCAACGCACATTGCCCAACTCTCACGGTGAACCCCGCCTCGGCGCCCATTGGGATCTCCGCAACCAACGCCAGGTAGGCCGGCAGAGATTCGCTGGCGCCATAAGTGTCTTCTGCCCGCAGGGCGTAGCCATCGACCGTTGCGCGGGGAAAACCAGGCAGGCGGATGGGGGCATAGATTGTCTGAGCGCAGATCCGCCCAGCTGCCTGGATCGTTGGGAGGTTTTCGATTTCCTGGAGCAGCCGAACCTGGCTGAGCAATAGCCGCCGGGCTTCGGCCGGCGGAAGCAATCGGATAAATTCTGGCATTTAGTGTGTCCAGTAAGAGTAGGCGATCAGGTAAGCCATTGAGCCAAAAGTCGCGACGGCATTTAGGGTAAAGATCGGCCAGTTCGGCGGTTGGCCCTGGCTGATCCGTACCATCTGCCAGACCTGCAGCAATCCGACGGGCAAGGAGGCTAAAGCGGCCAGGGTGACAAACCAGGGCAAACCCCCAAAGACTGCCAGGCCCAGCAAAAGATACGCCGACAGAATCAGCAGATTGTGCAGCAACATGCCATTTTTCCAACCCATCCGGATCACCAGGGTCTTTATCCCCAAGCGAGTGTTGCTGGAAAAACGTGGAAAATCGAGCGCGATCCACATTGCCAGGGCCAAAACCACCAACGGCATCGTTGAGGTAGAAAGCAGAGGATGAAATTCACCTTCTTGCAAGATGAAACCGACCGCTGGGGCCACCTGGCTCACCAGGACCGCTAACAGCAGCTCGCCATAGCCACTGGTCGCCAGGCGCAGCGGTGGAGCACTGTAAATTACCACCCCGATGACCCCGGCCAAAACCCAGATCAGCAACGACGAGTTCAACCGGCCCGCCCCGGCCAACAGGATGCTCACCGAACCAGCGACCGCCAGGCATGCAAAAGCCGCCAACAGGACGGCGCGCTGAATCCGCACCAGCGTGAAGGCATCCAGAGGAAGCATCCCGTCCTGGGATTGGCGATCCAACGTTTCGGCTTTACGTTGGCGTGCCTGAAGCTCTTGAAGCCTCTCTGCCAGATGCGGGTCGAAATATGCCAGCAACAAGCTGCCACCGAGCTGCACCAAAATCACCCAGGCCAGGCCAGACCAGAATCCAGGCCAATCCAGGCTCGTCCCCAGGTAGCGCGCTAAGCCTGCACCAAGCGCATAAAGTAAGCCCACTCCTAGGGAGAGCCAGGGATGGGTCAGCCGAAAGAGGAAATTTCCCATGAGCCTCTCAGTCAGGTTCTTCACGCAGCGCAAGTGAGCGGCGGACATCGCGCAGGTGGATTTGGGTATGCCGGTAAATCAGCTTGATAATCTCTTCTAGCGCTGCAGACCCAAAGAAAGGATGGCGACCGATCTTGGCCAGGTCAGTCACGTCCATTGCTTCGACCAGGGAGGCAGTCTGCTCACGAAGCTCAACGAAGGCTTTCAGCAGTTCCACCGGGGAAGCCTGGCCCAGGCGCTCAACTTCGGACGCATTGAACGGATCGATTTGGAAATCGAGCGGGGCGCCGCTCCCACCGCGTTGGATATCGGCGACGACCTGCCGGTTGGCGGCTTCAGCGCTGACAAAGTGCGCCAGGACTTGGCGCACTTGCCAGGTTGCCTCGTCACCATAGACTACCGCATTCCAATCTTGCGGCGCCAGGGCACGAAAAAATTGAAGGGTCTTTTCGCCATCCACCCGTAAACGTTCGGCCAGGCGCAGGGGTGTTTCTGCCATGCTCAGCCTAGGGTTCCAAGGGATAACCTGCTTGTTGCCAGGCGTCCAGCCCCCCCTGGAGAGGCGTGACTGCGCTGAAGCCTTGCTGGATTAAGAAATCCGCCACACGGGCGCTGGATTCCTCCGCCGGTCAGGTGCAGTAAGTGATGATCCATTCCGCCGAGTTGAGCTCATCCAGGCGCTCGGCGATCGTCTCTTCGGGGATAGAAAGTGCGCCAGGAATATGCGCCTGGGCATAATACTGTTCGCCGCGCACGTCTATAAATAGCGCATTGCCAATTTCAAGCGCCGCACGGGCGTCTTTTACGCTGACACGGGCGATATCTGGATAGGGAATGCGCGCTGCCTGGTTGGCGGAATCAACTGCTTCTGATTGGAGCACCTGTGGTTGGTCGCGCCCGGCCTGGTAGTAAGAAAATCCTACCCAGCCAAGCGTTCCGCCGATTAATACCAATCCGATGAAAATCAAGATCAGCGGCGTAAGTTGCGAAGTTCGTTTTCGAGACACACCAGCTCCTATTTACGAAAGAAATTAGAAATAAAGAACCAAACATTGGCTGGCCGTTCAGCCAGGCGGCGAACATAGTACGGGTACCACTCGGTGCCATAAGGCACATAAACGCGTACCGGATAACCGGCCGCGACCATCTTTTCCTGCAAGTCCCGCCGAATCCCATATAGCATCTGAAATTCGATGGCATTTTTAGGCAGGTTGACCTTCTCGGCATGCGCCCGGGCATATTCCAGGCGGGCCGGGTCATGCGAGGCGATCACGGGCATTGGCGGCGTCCGCCCATCGCTGCTCAACTGAGGGGTTCCGTTTGCGATTGAGCCATCGATCATCCGTTGTGCCAACCGGTCATAATTCAGATCCACATCGCTTTTCTTCGGGAAGGCTACCTCCGGCGGTTCCTTATACGCCCCCTTGCATAGGCGCACCTTCCCGCCTTCACTGGCCAGGCGATCGATATCGGCCTGGCTACGGTACAAGTAGGCTTGAATGACCACCCCGCAATTGTCCAGTCCTTCGTCATCGCGCATCTGGCGGTAAAGCCCCAGCGTGGTGTCAACCCAAGGTGAATCTTCCATGTCAATCCGCACGAAAATGGCATATTGCCTGGCCGCCGACAAGATCCGGCGCAGGTTTTCGCGGCACAAATCCAGATCAACCGCCAACCCAATTTGGGTTAGCTTGATCGATACATTCGACCGGACCCCGGTAGCGTGGATTTTTTCGATCAAGGCTAAGATGGCCTGAGTGGCATTCTCTGCAGCTTCTGGATTGTGGGTATGCTCCCCCAGGTGATC
Source organism: uncultured Anaerolineaceae bacterium (assembly GCA_964484335.1). Lineage (GTDB taxonomy): Bacteria > Chloroflexota > Anaerolineae > Anaerolineales > UBA4823 > CAZAGA01. The sequence continues at coordinate 2,010 of CAZAGA010000012.1, read as the reverse complement.
GAGGGTGACATTAATACCTTTTTTATTCAATGTTTGGACAACCTGAATGGCCTCTTCCATTGTCTCGCCAGAGATGAACCGTGAAGCGGCCCGCCGGGCAAACGCCCATTTGGTGACAAGGCTGCGCGCCCAGCTTGCTTTGGACAGGTAAATGAAGAATGATCGAAGCATCGGCAGGTCCTTTTTTTAACTATTTTTTTGATGGAATGTTTAGATTGATTTTAGCATAAAGTTGGCAGCGGAGCTGCTCGTGAACAAAACGAGGTCTCCCAAATTATTGGCATAAACCTTGCAACAGACTATAATGAAACCACATGATACTACAGACCCAATCTCACTCCCTGCGACCGCTGACTACCGCTCATCTCGCCCAGACAATGACCCTGTTAGAGTTGAACGGTGAACAACTCCGCCAGAAGATCGAATCTGAGCTGGCTGCCAACCCGGCCCTGGAGCAGGTTGACGATCACCATTGCCCAAGCTGCGGCCGTTCGCAGTCTACCGCGGGGATTTGCCCGCTGTGCAGCCACCCGCGTGAGGTAACGCCTGAGCAGCCGATCATTTTCGTCTCACCCTACTCTGAATTCGTCCCTGGTGAATACCGCCCCAGCGCAGAAGAGACCCCCTCCGAGGAGTGGAGTGCACTGCCGGAAGATTTACCGGCTTATGTGCTGCACCAGATTGCCGGCGAGCTGGCAGAAGAAGACCGCCCACTGGCAGCGCATATCCTGACCAGCCTGGATGATGATGGATTGCTACGCCTGCCAATCAGCGAGATTGCTCGCTATCATCACGTGCCGTTAGGGCGGGTCCAGCGAGTGATCGTCCAAATCCAGCATGCCGAACCAGTTGGAGTAGGCTCGTCCACCCCACAGGAAGCCTTGCTGGTCCAGTTAGAGGTGCTAGCCGAAACCGGCCCAGTCCATCCGTTCGCCCGGCGAGCGATCCTGGAGGGCATGGAGTTGCTCAGCCGGCGAGCATACCACGAGTTAGGGCGCATCCTGGGCGCGCCAACTGCTGAGGTTCAGCGCCTGGCAGCCTTTATTAGCGAGAACTTGAACCCTTACCCAGCTCGAGCGCATTGGGGAGATATCCATGCCGGGGCAGATTCACCTCACTTGTTTATCACTCCTGATATCCTGATCAGCCGCTTGAATGACAGCCCCAATTCTCCCCTGGTTGTCGAGATACTTTCTCCTTTTGCCGGTTCGCTGCGGATTAACCCGCTATTCCGTGAAGCCCTGGCCAACGCCCCTGAAGAAAAGATCGAATCCTGGCAGGAGCACCTCGACCAGGCCACCCTATTGGTGAAATGCATTCAGCAACGCAACCACACCATGGTGCGCTTAATGCAGATCATGGTCCGACTCCAACGCCGCTTTATTCTCGAAGGCGACGCTTACCTGATGCCCATCACCCGGGCTCAACTGGCCGTTGAGCTAGACGTGCACGAGTCAACTGTCTCCCGCGCAGTTTCAGGGAAAGCGGTACAATTACCCAACCGGCGGATTGTCATGCTGGATAAATTTTTCGATCGCAGCCTGCAGATTCGCACCACCCTACGAGACTTAATCGCGCAGGAGAAGCGCCCAATGAGCGACACCGAAATCGCCAAGAAACTGCTCCAGCTAGGATACCCGGTTGCCCGCCGCACCGTCGCCAAATATCGCAGCATGGAAGGTATCTTGCCCGCCCGGCTTCGACACAACGGTGCTAAGCCACTATCGACATGAGCGAAGGTACGTCCTTTTCTTTACCCAGGCTCGGCCGGAAACGTTCCAACCGCCAGTCGGAGTTGGATATTCTTGCCTCCCTGGTACCAGCAGCCCTGGTTGGTTTTCACCCGAACAGCGGAACAATTTCGTTTTCCAATCCTCTGGCCAGCGAGCTCAGCGGCTATTCCCCCGATGAGCTTGTCAAATGCAACATTCTTTCAATCTTCCCAGAGCTGGATCTATCCCGCCTTAGCCGAGAACTTTCACCTGGCAACTGTTTTACCCTGGCCTGCAA
>CAZAGA010000011.1:0-23785 GCA_964484335.1 uncultured Anaerolineaceae bacterium | reverse complement strand
TGCCCCCACCGGTGCTATTTAAAAGTTTAAATTTAGGGCTTCAGGCGGGCGAACTTGCGAACCAGGCGGAGGGGGCGAATCAGGTAGTAGGCGGGAAAGAGCGGGGATGGAAGGGAAACTGCCTCCCAGTCGGCCGACTTAGGGATGAAGGCCTGGTCGAAAATGTAATACAGGCGATCGTGCAAGCGCTCGCGGCTTCGCAGAAAGAACCGGTTATTTTCGAGTGGGCTGCGCGACTGGATCGTGGGCAGGATGGTTTGCAGGACGAGCTGGCTGAGGGCTGAGGCCTCCCGGTCAGCCTGGATGAGGCGGGAGAGAGCCTCGGGCAGGGATGCGCAGCAGGCGCGCTGGGCCAGGTGCAGGCCGGTGAGCAGCAGGCGCAGGTAGCCGATGGCGCGGGCGCGCTCAAGCAGGGGCTCCCAATCCAGCGGGCTGGCGGAGGCGAGCAGGCGGGCGATATCGACAATCCACTTGAGATTCTGCCACTGGTTGCTGGCGCCGTGCAGGCAGGCCGCCAGGAGGGTATTGGCCGGCGAGAGGGCGGGTAATTCCTGTCCTAGCAGCTCAAAACGGCTCAAATCGGCCCAGAGATCGGCGGTTTTGAGGGGGTGAACGTGGGAGCGATCACCGATGGTCCAGTGAATTTCGAGCACATCGGCCGGGCGGGCGGGGGAGGCGCGGTGCAGGCGGAGGTGGTAGGCGGAGCGGACCATCCAGGAGGCTGTCCGGGAATCGATGGGATACTCGGGCTGCCAGCCGGCCTGGGTGAGCAGGTGGAGGGCGGGCAGGCTGTCGGACTCGGCGACCAGCAGGTCCAGGTCGAGGAACTGGCGCTGGCGCAGGTCGCCATAGGCCTGAACCGCCAGGACGGGGCCTTTGAAGGGGATGGCAGGGATGCCGGCCTGGGATAAGCGGTGAATGGTTTCGAGCAGGGTTTCGGCCAGGCGTTGGTTGCGCAGGGCGATCGACCAATACTGGCTTTTTAACTGCTGGAGTGGTTGAGGGGGCAGATCGGGAGCGAACGAGGCGTTGGCCAGGCGGGTGTAGAGCTGGGGGATGACCTGGTGATGGTTGGCCAGGTTGAGCAGGGCAGACCAGTCGAATGGCAGGGTGAGGGCCTGCTGGAGGCAGATTGAAGCGGGGTCATGCTCCTGCACGGCAGCCAGGAGGACTCCTAACTCGGGCGAGAAGGCCGGCTCAGGGCAGGGCAAGCTGGGTGATGGCATAGGGGAAGAGACCCGCTGGTTGGGGATTGGCGGCAAGGGATAGGGCGAGGATTTGGGAGGCCTTTTCGGGCTGGCCGGCTTCGATCTGGAGGAGAGCCAGGCGCAGGGCGTGTTCGGCGCGCAGGGGGTAGCGGGTGTGCCAGGCCTGGTAGATGCGCTCAAGATCGGCGAGGGCCTGGGCGGGCGGCAGGGGGAGCTGGCGGGCGCGGCGCAACCAGGATTCGGGCGGGTAATAGCTGGCAAAGGGATCGGGCAGGGCAAGGTCGAGGGCGATGCGCTGCCGGAGCGCGGCCAGGGCGGCGGCGGGATCTTCTTGCCAGGCGGAGAGGCGGGCGAGGAAATCGAGGCTGCTGGGACGCAGGGGGACGGTTTGAAGGGCAGCGCGAGCCTCAGCCAGGCGGATGGGGTCCAGCGGCTGGCCGCCTTCGAGCCGGGCGAGGGCCTGGATGGCGGCCAGGCTGGCGCGATTGAGCGACAGGGCGGGAAGGGAGATGGTGCTGGTGCGGGCCAGGTGAGGGGCGGCGGCCAGGAGGAGAAGCAGGGCAGCGGCCAGCCCGGCGGGCAGGCGGGGGAGGGTGTGGGCTGGCCGGGAGGGGGAGGAATCCGGCGCGGCGGCTGATGGATGGGTGTAAGGCGGGGCGACGCCGAGGGCCAGGATCAGCCAGAGGGCGGCGGTGGGCTTGGCGCCGAGCATGAGTGAATCGAGGAAACCGTGGGCCAGGTAGGAGACCAGGCAGGCGGCCAGGCCGGCGAGGAGCAGGCGCTCTTCTTGAGTGGGGCCTGATTGGAGCCTGTGCCAGATGAGCCAAAACCAGGCGGCAACGAGCCAGAGGAAGGCCGCCAGCCCAGGCAGGCCGAAATCGAGGGCGGTCTGGAGGTACAGGTTGTGGGCGTGGGGTTCGGCGCCGATCAGAAAGCCGGGGTAGAAGCCAGCCTGGACGAGCGGGAAGGCATTGAGGCCAATGCCGGTGAAGGGCAAGTCGCGGAGCATGGCCAGGGCGCGGCTCCAGATATCGAGGCGCAGGCTGGCGGCGGCGCCGAGGGGGTTTTGCAGGCTGAAGAGCCAGGCGGCGACCAGCTCACGGCGGGCGAGGAGGAAGACGGCCAGGCCGGTGATGAATACCAGGGAGGCAATCAGCCAGAGCCAGCGCCGAGCGGGGCGGGTGCGCCAGATGGCCAGGAACAGCAACCCAGCTAATAGCCCGAAGAGGCCCTGGATGGCCTGGGTGAGCAGCAGGACGGCACTGCCAGCCAATGCGACGGCGGTGGAAGCCAGGCGGAGGGATTTTTGGCGGCTGTAGAAAGTGAAGCCCCAGAAGATGGGGAGAAGAAAGCCGAGGGTAACGCCAACCCAACGCGGGTTGAAGAGCTCGCCGGCGGGATCGACGCCGCTGCCGGGCAGGCCGCGCAGCAAGGTGGGCAAGCGGTCGTAGAGCCAGGGCAGGTCAACCAGGCGGACTTTGCTCCAGTCGGTGCCGGCCAGGCCGAAGGCGGCCACAGCGAGGGTGAGCAGGCCAAGCAGCAGAAAGGGGTGGCGGATTGGGTGGGGCTGTCGCGAGCGACAGAAGACCAGGTAAACCAGCAAACCGAAGACCAGGCTCCACAGGCGGTTCCAGCTCAGCTCGGGGGCGATCGAAATGCGGTAGCTGAGGACGGCCAGCCCGGCGAGGGTGAGGACTGGCAGGTCGAGCGGGCTGACCTGGTAACGGCAGCGGGAGGCAAGCCAGGCAGCCAGGTGGGCCAGCAGGACGAGGGCCAGGCCGAGCCAGGGACCCAGCCAGGCCGGGATACCCAGGCTGCCGGGAAAGAGCAGCAGGGGGGCGGCCAGGGCCAGGGCGAGCAGCTCAAGATAGCTCATGGCCAGCGGGCGCAGCGAAAACCGATTTCTGGGCTGGCCGCGCTGGGAGACAGGCTGCTCCGGTGGGCCAGGCGGATATCTTCCCAGGGGCTGTTCCAACTGCCGCCGCGCACCACGCGGGCATCGCCGAGGCGTGGGCCGAGCGGATTCGAGGCGATGGAGGAGATATAGGTATTGTTTTTATACCAATCGAAGACCCATTCGGAGACATTGCCGGAGAAGTCGAATATCCCGGCAGAATTTGCGCCATCCGGGTAGGAGCCAACGGCGTTCGTATCGCCGATGCAAGCGCCCTCAGCGGCGAGGTAATTGGCACGATCGCAATTCGGCGCACCGTCGCCCCAGGGGAAGCGCTGGGCGAGCTTGCTCAAGCGGGAAGCTTTTTCCCACTCGGCTTCGCTTGGCAGGCGCTTGCCGGCCCACAGGCAGTAAGCATTGGCGTCGAACCAGGTGACATAAATCACCGGGTAACTGGCGTAGGTGGGGTTGGTGAAATAATCGGGCCGGGTGGCGGAGGCAGGGCTGATTGGCGGCTGGCAAGCGCCGGCTGAGACACAGGCGGCGTATTGGGTGTTGGTGACTTCGGTGCGGTCGATGGAGAAGGCATCCAGGCTGACGGAATGGAGGGGCAGCTCGTCGGCCTGGCATCTTTCGATGCTTTTATCCAGGTCGCAGCCCATGCGGAAGATGCCGGCCGGGATGAGGACCATTTCGGTCAGGGGGGGTGGCGAGGCGGTGGCCAGGGCAGTGGGTGAAGAAGGCAGGACCGCGACGGTGGTGGCGGTGGGCAAGACTGGCGGGCGGGTGGAGGCCGGCGAGGCAAGCGGGGCGGTGGAGGGGGTGGGTGGGGCGAGAGAGGCCGCCAGGGGGAACTGGAGGGTGGAGATCGGGATGGGGGAGGCGGTGGGGAAAACGGTTGGCTGGGAGGCCGGGCGGGTAGGAGAAGCAGATGGAAGCGGGGACAGGCTGGGGATGCTGCTGGCAAGCGGGGCAGTGGTGGACCGGGGGGTGTTGGTCGGGAGTGCTTCCACCAGGGGGGTGCGGGTAAAGGCGATCTCGGCGGCGAGTGGGCTGGGAGCGGCGGTCAGGGTGGGCTGCGTAGAATCTCCGAACCAGGCGAGCGGGGCATCTTTGATCGAGCGGGCCATCACGCCGAGCGAATTGACATAGTGCGGGATGCGGGGAATGGGGTTACTGAGCATCTGCGAGCCGATCAGGAAGGGAAAGACCAGGAACAGGCCGATGTTGGTTAGGCCGTGGGCAAAGGTGACGCCGACGATCGAACCGGTCAGGCGGGTCATGATGGCGAAGAAGACGGCGACGCTGAAGACGAAGATCACGTCAATAATGGAGGCATAGCCGATGTGCAGAATGGCGAAGACGACCGAGACATAGATGACGCCGCCCAGCCAGCCGAAATTTTCGAAGCCGGTGTGCTGCATCACACCGCGGAAAATGAACTCTTCCAGGAAGCCGGTGAAGATCAGCAGGATCAGGGCGGGGAGAATAATCTGTTGGAGGTTGAATTCTTCGACCAACGGCGGAGGACGCAGAATGATGTACTCGATTGCTCCGAGGCCAATACCGCAGAGGGCGATGAGCAGTTGCAGGAAGGGGCGGCGGAGTACCAGGCCGACATCGGCCCGGCTGAGGCGGTTGTTGCGCATGGCGAAGAAGGCAGCCAGGATGAGCGGCAGGCCGACCAGGGCGTACCAATAGACTAAATCGAAGCGCGGCAGGGGCAGGGACAGGCTGGTCAGTCGGATGAGGGGGCCGAGGGTCATGGCGTACATAAAGGCGGCCTGGGGGCCATCGTGGTAGATGGCGGCGAGCAAGAAGACGGCCAGGAGCAGCAAGCCATGCAAGACCATCCCGATGCGGGCTTCCGATAGGGTGGTCACCGCCTCAGCCAGGGTGAGGGCTACCAGGTAGAAGATTGCAATCTGGCGGAAGGTAGCGCTGGTCAGGCGGCGGGCGACTTTTTCGCGCTGTTCAGAATTGGTAATGCGAAAGTGGTTTAACAGAGCTGCGGTTGCCTGCTTCCCCGCGGGTTAAGTTCCTTCAGCGCGGCGGGCGAGCTCCTGCGCCAGGGCGCAGTACAGCCCGGAGCTGGGGGCCTGGGGGTCAAAATAGTTGATCGGAAAACCGGCAGCGGCGCTATCGGGCAGCCGGGGGTCGACGGGGATCGTGGTTTCGAAGACGGCCGGGCCGAAGGTGGCGCGTATCTGGCGGACGATTTCTTCGTGGGTGGGGTTGCCCGGCTGGTGGAGGGTGATCAGGATGCGATAGGAGAGCCGGGGATTGTGCTGGCGGAGGCTGTCGATGTCCTCCATGATGGTCTTGAGGTTGTAGGCGGCGAAGTATTCGGGTTGGGTGGGAATCAGCATCAGGTCGGCGATGGCGAGGGCATTGTAGGTGATGCGGTTCCAGGAGGGCGGGCAATCGAGCAGGACCCAATCATAGACCGACAATTCGTGGAGAAAGGAGCGCGCTTCACCGGCAGCCGGAGCGGGGGCTGGGCTGCTGGCGCCGCCATTGCGGGAAAAGGCTTTGTGGATCTGGTCGGTTTCGCTGGACATTGAGAGCAGGGGATCGACCAGCTCGGGGCGGGAGGGAAGGATATCGATGCCGGAGAGGCGGGTCTCGCGGACGGCATTGTACAGGCTGGCCGCGCCCTGGAGGACATCGACAATCGAGCGGCGGACCTTGGCGGGGTTGACGCCCATGGCCAGGCTGAGGTGCGCCTGAGGGTCGAGATCGATGAGCAGGACTTCGTGATTATCTTCGGCCAGGGCGCCGGCCAGGGAAACGGCGGTGGTGGTCTTGCCGACCCCGCCTTTGGGATTTGCGATTGCGATGATGCGAGTCATAATGGCCTCTCTTGGGGAGTCATTTCAGGGAGCTGGGGAGGAAAATTTGGGCAAGCTGAGGGCCTGGGATAGCTGGGTTTCCCAGGTTTGCAGGCCGGCGGGCTCGAAGCTGAAGCCGACCTGGGCTGCGCCGAGGGCTTCGAGGCGCTCGGCGACGGCGGCCTGGGTTTCATAGGGGCAATAAAAGAACATGTACCCGCCGCCGCCCGCGCCGCTGATCTTGCCGCCCAGGGCGCCCAGGCGGCGAGCTTCGCGGTACATTTCATCGATCAGTGGATTGGAGATGGAGGAGGCCATTTTCTTTTTGTTGACCCAGGATTCGTGCAGGAGCAGGCCGAAGTCTTCCAGGCGGCCCTGGAGCAGGGCGTTCTTGGTTTCGACGGTGAGCTGCTTGATGCTGTCCATGGCGGCGACGACTTCTTCCTGGCGCTCGACGTAGCCCTGGGTCTGGCGGTCAATGATCTGGGCAGAGAGGCGGGCACCGCCGGTGTAAAAGAGCATCAGGCTGTAGTGGAGCTCGTTGAGGATGTGAACGGGGATGCGCAGCGGGTTGACAATGACCCGGTCGCCGTAAAATTCCATCAGGTTGAAACCGCCAAAGGCGGCGGCGTACTGGTCCTGGCGGCCACCTTTGATGCCCAGGTCGAGGCGCTCGATCTGGTAAGCCAGGGAGGCGATCTCGTAGCTGGTGAGTGGGATGGCGAGCCACTGGCTGAAGACGCCGATGATGGCGACGACGATGGCAGAGGAGGAGCCGAGGCCGGATCCGGGCGGGGCGTCGGTGTGGAGGAAGAGGTCGAAACCCTGGCCGGCCGGGCCGTTTTCGCCGGCATGCAGGCGGCGGATGGCGGCCTTGACCAGGTCGAGCTGGCCATCGTACACCAGGGGCTGGTCAAGGCCGTACTTGGCGATGGCCTGGTAATCGAGCGACTTGATGGTGATGGCGGGCTCGCTGCTCAGGCGCAGGGTGGCGTAGGCGTATTTATCGACGGTGGCGTTGAGCACCAGGCCGCCGCGCTCGTCGGCGTAGGGGGAGACGTCGGTGCCGCCGCCGGCGAAGCTGATGCGGAGGGGGGCCTTGGCGCGGTAAATTTTCATCTGACCTGGGCTTTCATTCGGCAGGTTGAACCTTCAGCCAGACCTGTAACTCGCGGTAAGGCTGCTGGGTGTTATCGCCGCGGAAGAGGAGTAACTGGAGGGGGACCAGGCCGGCGGAAGGGCCAGGCATGAATTCGACGGCGACGTAGATTGTATCCTGGGAGGCGACGGAGTAAGGGCCAGCGGCGCCGGCGAGCGGAGCTTGCTGATCCGCAGCCAGGCGGGCTTCGATTTTATAACTGTGGAGGCGGTCGGTGCTGTTGTGGATGACCAGCATGGCGACTTCGGACTTGCCCTGGCGAGCGGGGAAGGGATTTTCGCGGCTCCAGGGCTGGCCGAGCTGGGTAAATTCGACGTTGCTCTGGGCTTCGGTGGCGCTGAGCAGCGACCAAAGGGCGAAGAGCGAGGTGGCAAGCAGGACGGCGAAGAGGATGATCACCCCCCAGCGGCTGGCAGCGGAGCGGGGTTGGGAGCGAGAACGGGCGGCCTGGCGAACAGTTTTACGAGCGGCTTTTTCGGCGGCTTTGTGAGCGGCGCGGAGCTGGCGGGGGGTGAGCGCGGGGGCCTGGCGGGCGGCGGCAGCCTGGAGGGGGTGGGTTTGGAAAGGCGGGGAGGCAGGCCGGGCAGCAGCGCCAGCGGCGGCCTGAGCCTCATCTGGCTGGGTGGCTGGCAGGCCGGCCGGGCTGGGCGGCGTGGCAGATTGAACAGCGGCGTCCGGGGTGGGTTGAGCAAGGCCCGGCTGGGGAAGCGGCAGGCTGGCCGGGGGTTGGGCGGGCAGCTCTACCACCGGCGAGGCATCTGGCGGGAGGGGCTGGAAATTCTTGTAGAGGTCGCGCATTGGGTTGCGCGGGGGTGGGGTTTGCATCAGGATTGTTGTAACACGTTTTGGTAGAGCGTCAAGGTGGCGCGGGCGGCAGCCGGCCAGGAGAATTGGGCGGCCTGCCGCAGGCCGCGCTGGCGCAGCTCGTCTGCCAGGGAGGGATCACTGAGGATCTGCTCGATGGCCCCTGCAATGGCTTCAACGGAGGTCGGGTCGACCAGCAGGGCGGCATCGCCGGCGACTTCGGGCAGGGAGGAACCGTTGGAGGTGATCACCGGCGTGCCGCAGGCCATGGCCTCGAGCGGGGGGAAGCCGAAGCCTTCGTAGAGGGAGGGGAAGACGAAGGCCTGGGCGGCGCTGTAGAAGTAAGGCAGGTCGGCGTCGGGGACCGGGCCGGTGAGCTGGATGCGGTCTTCGATCTGCAGGGAGCGGACAATTTGCTCGACCGGGGTATTGAGCCAGGCGCGCGGCCCGACCAGGACAAAGCGCAGGCCGGGGCGGGAGCGGGCGACGAGGGCAAAGGCCTGCAGGGCGCGGGCGAGGTTTTTGCGGCGGGTGAGCGAGCCGAGGAAGAGGAGGTAGGGAGGCTGAAGCTGGTAGCGTTCGAACAGGTAGGCAAGCGCCTGGTCAGCAGAGATGGGGTGGAAGAGGGGTGATATTCCTTGGGGAATGACCTGGATTTTGTTCTGTGGGTAGTGCAGAAATTTTACGATATCCAGGCTGGACTGACAGCTGACAGTGATGACGCGGTCGGCTCGGCGAGCGAGGAGATGGGGTAACCAGGAGTGATAAATCCAGTGGTCTAGCCGGGAGCTATGGCCTGGCACACTCCAGGGGAAGACATCGTGGATAGTGATTACTACCCTGGTGTAGCCAGCGCCAAAAAAAAGCGGGGTTACGCCGGTGGGGTCGTGAAGCAGGTCGAGGTGCAGGCGGCGGGCAAGCAGGGGGAGCCAGAGGCTGCCCAGGCTGAGCAGGAAGGGGAGCAGTCGGCAGCCGGGAAGGGGATGAACCGGGAACGGGGTTTGCCCGGCGAGCGGGCCGAGCGGGCCGGCGGCTAGGAGATGGATCTCGGGGCGGGGATGAAGGTCGGCCAGGGCGCGGGCCAGCTCGAGGGTGTAGCGGCTGATGCCGGTCAGGGGGCGATCGAGGCCGTAGTGGAGCAGGCCGAGGCGAGGCTGGGTGGCCATGGTCGTGGCTGGTTCCTGGGCGTTTACTCGGGCGGGGTGATCTCCAGCCAGAGGCGCAGCGAGCGATAAGGGGCCGGGTCGCTGTCCTGGTAGAGGTAAAAATCGATCGGGACGTCTTTGCCAGCAGCGAGGGGGGTGAAAGCGACCGGCAGCTCGATTGCTTCACCGGGGGCTAAGGAGAGCGGGCCAGCAGCGAACAAAACCTGCTCGGCTTGTTTGATTTCGATACGGTAGGTTTTCGCAGTATTTTCCTGGCTACGCAGGCCGACCTGGAAGGAAAGGGATTCGCCAAGGCGAGCCTGGCGGGGAAAACGGTCGGCCAGGTTATCCGGGTTGAGAAGATAAAATTCGGTGAAGGGCTCGCCTTGGCGGGCGCTGACCAGGATGGCGGCTGCGGAAACCGCTCCCAGGAGCAGTGCAGCGCCAAGTAAGCTGATCAGCAGGCGTTGGGTTTTCTCTCGTTTTACAATTTGCCGGGTGTTGAAGTTGATGTTGATGTTGAGGCGGAAACGGAGATCCTGGGGCAGGCGCGCCAGGCGGAGGGCGGCGGCAAGTGCTCCGGCCAGGCTGGCGGCGCTAAAGGCAACCAGGAGGGGGAGAGTTTGAATGCCCCAGGGAAGGAAATCGAGCACGATCATTATTTGAGGGATTAAGGCCACGCTCAGGCCAAAGGATAGCGCCAGCCGCTCGGCCCCATCCAGGTCGTCCTGGCGGGGGAAAAAGGCGAGCTGGATGAAGTAGCCGGGGATGAGCAAGGCGGCGGGCAGGCTGACCAACAGACGGGGCAGGGCGACCAGGGCAGGTAAACCGGGCAAGGCGGCGAGCAGGACGGCGCTGGCGAGAATCCCGCCAGCCAGAGGTAGGGTGAGACGATTGCGAAGGAGGTAAGTGGATTTCATCTAAGCCGGTTTACCTTTGGTAGGGTGTTTTGGGACGCTCACGGTAAATCCTGGTCGAGCCGTTGTCATAAACCCGGTTGGCGGTCTGCGCATCCGGCAAGGTAATGCCTGGCAGGCGAGTGGATAAGCTCTGAACCATATCGGAGATCAAAAAGCTATTGATAATGGCCTGGTTGGGACCAGCGTAGTTCAGGTTGCCGGAGGCCTGGCCAAATTTCAGGCTGGAAGCGTGCGAGCTGAGCCGGATGCCCATCTGGTCCATCCAGAGCTGGTCGTTGCGAAAATACTGGTCGGTCCAGGCCAGGGCCGTATTTTCCGGTTTGGTCCAGAAAATCCAGTAATTGCTCAGGGCAGGGTCGTTGGTGGCTTTCAGGAGCGAGGCGAGGCTGGCCCAAACCAGGAAGAGCGTGCTGGCAACCGCCAGCCAGCGCCGTGAAGGACTGCCCGCCCGGTTCTGCCAGGCGCGGCTGATCGCCTGGGCTAGCAGGGGGGCGGCAAAGAGGAGCAGCGGCGGGAAGATACGCAGCTGAAAATTACCGCTGACGCTGCCAAGCTGGTCGAGAACGATGCTGAGGGCGAGCTGGATGCCGAAACCAGCATAAATCAACCAGAGCAAGAAAGCCTGAGGGCGATCGAAAGGCGCCCGCCGGCGCAAGAGCTGCAGCCCCATCTGGAACCAAACCAGGAAGGAGGTGAAGCCGAGCAGGAAGGTTGGCAGGGCGACGCCCAGGTAGGCAAACTGGCTGACCCAGCCACGCTGCAGGCTGGCGTAGGGATTGATGCCGGTTTCCTGGCCGAGGCCGATGGCGATCGACCTGCCCGAGACGGTTTGGAGGGTGCGGAGCAGGTCGGAGGCGGGCGGGTAAATGTAAAAGATGATCAAGAACCAGATCACCATCGCCAGGCCGATGACATAGACCAGGCGGGGGATGGTGAGGGCGGAGGGGTCAGCGCTTTTACGGCGGAGCAGAATGACGACCAGGAAGCCCGCCGCCAGGCTGATTTCGACGGCGATGATGAAAGACGAGCCCATGTAGGCGTTGGAGCCGACCAGGAGCAGGACGAAGATGTAAAACAGCCCGGCCTGGGCGGCAAAGCGCGACAGGCGCTGGCCGGGGGTGAAGCTGCGCGCGAGCAGCCAGACGGCCAGGATCACCGCCAGCCAGGTGACTTTTTCATGCGAGCCGCGAAAGATGACGAACAAAAAGTCGGGCTGCATGAAGAGCAAGATCGCAGCCAGGGCGGCTGTCGGAGCGCTGCCGGTCAACTCGCGATACATGACGAAAGCCAGCATGCTCAGTCCGGCGGCAATGAAGGGTAACACGAGTAATTGAAGTTGTTGAATGGACAGACCGCTGAACAGGGAGAGGAAGGCGACGAACGACTGGTAGGCATAGCCAGCCGGGTAAGCAGAATTTCCCGATTTTAATTCGCCCAGGGAAATCAACTCAATGGCTGCCTCGGTCAAGTTAGCAGTGTCGCTATCGGCCCACTGGCCGGCGTAGCGGAGGACGAAATAGCCGGCGGCGATCAGGGCATACAGGCTGACGAGGAACAGCAGGTTGAAGGTAGATGATTTTTTCAAGGTGCTTTGGAGAGCTTCGAAAGGATTAAAGCGACGATCGCGAAGGCCGCCAGCCCGGCGGACAGGAGCAGCCCAATGACCGGACCGGTGAGGCGACCGCCGGCAGATGCAGATAGAGGTTGGAACATCGACACGGCTGCAGCGGGTTGGACTTCGACCTGGCGGCGGGGGAGCGGATCGACCTGGATGTTGCGCTCCCGGAGCAGGTCGGTTTCGATTTCGAGCCAGATCTCCCAGGTGCCCGATTGCAAAGGCCACCAGGGCAGGGAGAGGGTGGTGGTTTCGCCAGCCGGGAGTTCGAGGCGGGGGGTGGTGAGCAGGAGCGGTTTTTCCAGGCCGGGCTGGTTGGCATAAACCTGGATGGGCAGGTTTTCCAGCGCTCCGGCGCCGGTATTTTCCAGGGTCACCTGAAGGGTAGCCCAACCAGGCTGCTGGGGCGACTCCGGGCTGACCGAAAGCGGGGAAGCACTGAGGGTGGGCTGCTCGTGGGCGAGGGGGGTGAACTGGTAAGCCCCGTTGTATTCGACGCGGTAATTCCCGGCTGGCAGGTTGCTGTCAAGTAAACCTAATTCATCGGAGAGGACCTGGTAGCCTGGGGAGAGCTTGAGGGTGAAGGCATAGCCCAGGTCAGTGGTGTGAAATCCTTCCAGTTGGGCGCCGTGGATCTCGGTGAGCGGACCACTATATTGGGCAGCTATGGCAGGCAGGTCGTCGCCGGCGATTGGGCTGGCGTGGCTGGCCAATTTGTCTCCCAGGGCGAGCCACTCGGCATGGTTGGTTGGCGGCAAGGTGCGGAAGCTGGATGGGTCAACGCGGCTTTGGACGATCCTGACCTGCCCGGCGCCGGCGGAAAATACTTTTCCATCATAGATCTGGAGCAGCGCGTAGGGCGTTTCGGACAGGGTGACGGCACCGGTTGCGCTATCTTCGCTGCGGGTGGTCTGGGTTAAGAGCCACTGGTCAAGGTAGCCATCTTTATCCAGGTCGGCGTAATGCAGTGAGCGCTGGGGATCGATATTCCAATAACCGGCGATTGCGCCCTGGAGGTGGAGCTTGTGATCGAGCGGGCTGAAGTACAGCCAGGGCTGCTGGAGCAGGTCGGGGGTATATTCGTGGCGGATGCCGAGATTAGTATTTCTCAGTCGGTCCAAAAACTGGTTATCAGTCAGGCCGGTAACGTAGTAATCGCGCCAGTCGCGCGAAAAACCTTCGTAGATTCCTTCGGTTGACTGGTAACCCGGATATTCAACAGCTATAAAATGGGCGGCGTCCCAGGTTTTGCTGGTGACCCAGTGGGGATACTCATCGTAGGCAATACTGCGGACTTCAATCCCCGGAAGCTGGATGGTATCTGTAATCGGGTGGCGGCCGATCAGATCGAGTTTGAAATCCAGCCCTGCGTCACGGTATTGGTCCCAGGAATAGCGGATTGCTTCGATAGGTTGGGCATAGAAACCCAGCAGAAAACTGGTGTCATGAGGCCATGAGTACTCGTTGCGGATAATCAACTCGGGCTGGCCGTCCTGATCATTTGCTAAGTCATAAAAGGCAAAGGGATTTTCAAAATTCGCTTCCGGCTTGCCCGGTTGGCCGAAGCTGATTGAAGAATAAATGAACCAGTTGGCTTCCTGGCCGCGCGAGGCGACAAATTCGGTCAGGGCTTTAATTTGCGAGTTTTTCCAGTCAATGAATACAGGCGGGTAGCCGGCCTGATAAGGTTTGATGTAATCGGGAGGTTGCCCCAGATAGGGCCAGAACAGGTAATCTTGAGCAGGTGGAACTTCCTGGTGATTGGTATTGACGATTAATTCGGTATGGATGCCTTCGCCCTGGGGAGCTGGCAACAACACCTGGCGAAGCTCGATATCCGGGCGGCCATCCTGGTTGGTGTCCTGAATCTCGACAGTGTAATCTGGTTTGCCATCTACGGAAAGGTCGGGGAAACGCGAAGCATATGAGAAAAAGGTCGCCCGAGCAGGCCCATCTACCAGGATTTTTAAGTTGTAATTGATCATCCCATCTCGGAGCCACCAGCCATCTGGAGCAGTTACTTTCAAGGTGGGGTGTTTGCCTTCCAGGATGGCTGGCTGGCCGTCCTGGATTTCATAGGCGACGCGGCCATCCCGGCCCTGGTCATCGTATAGCTCTGCGGTTAAGCCAGCCGGGGTAGTTTTAAAATCGATGATCAGGCTGGCCGTGCCGTCACCGCCAGGGTCGAAGATCCACAGGTCGCTGTCAAAGTCAGTTGAGATTTTCCAGTCACTGGCGGCTTGCATATCGCCATCCTGGTCGTAAACCAGGATGGTATCGGAGGCTTGACCGGCATAAGGGCAGCGGATGATGGCGTAGGTTGGGCGGATGTTGACTTGCGCGTCCGGGTAGTAGATCCGGCAATCCAGACTGGCTGCTATGCCCGGGGAGGGTCGGATCAGAGAGAAAGCCAAAGCAACGAAAACAAAGAATTTCCAATAATAATGGATTGGACGCCAAAAAGGAAAAGGATTCCGGGTCACCAAATAACTGGAAGTCATGTGTTTACTTCCTGTTTTTTAATTTCTCTTGAAATTTTTCATAGAGTGAGAATGGTTTTTCGTAATCTAGCCTGAAAAAATATGCAGTCAAGGCATATAATCCTTGTAGTTTCCTTTTCATAGATCCGTAGTATATTAATTTTTTAGAATAATGACGAATCATTTTTTGATCATTATTACGTAAAGCTGTTCTCAACGCTATCAGATAAGCTGGCAAAAGTAGAATTTGGGATCTGATTTTTATGATTGTTTTCTCAGTGATATCTAGCTGGTCTTTTACTTTCTCATTTTGGTTTCGATATCTCTCAATAGCAATTCGTGTTGTCGATTCGGCAATGTCAATTCCTAATCGTTGGGTAACCTGTGAATTGCTTTGTCTCCAATAGCCGAGAAGCTGGTCAAGCCATGTAACAAGACCTGGAAGTTCAAAGAGCCGTAACCAGGTCGAAAAATCGACGGCTGGGAACCCCGGATCCTGGTGAAATCCTCTGATTTGTAAAAGCGCAACCCGATCAACTATTACACTCACCGGCATGATACACGATTGGCATAATAAAGCCCAGCGTAAATACTGGGTTGTGGTTGCTTGACCACGAATTGGGGGAGTGCAGTAATCAGAAGCAGGCTGGTCCAAAGAAACAACCCCCACCCTTCCATGGCTCATTATCAGTTTATCATGGTTAGTGTGATGCGGAACCTGATAGCTTAATTTATTGTTGGGCCAATAATCATCTCCTTCTAAAATGGCAATCAATTTACCAGACGATTTTCCCAAGGCAAAGTTATATGTATTCGAGAGGCGCCAAATCCCTTGGTTTTCTTGGCGGAACGGCCGGATGCGGGTGTCTTGGTCCGCAAAGGAGTTGATTAAGTCCCAGGTATGATCTGTGGAACCATCATCAACGATGATCATTTCCCAATCCTGATAATCCTGAGCTAAAACGCTGCCAATACATTCGGCGATGTAGGCTTCGTGGTTATAGGTTGGGGTAATGACGCTTACGAGAGGTGCCTGTTGCATCTAATTGCTTATTTCTTTGCGAAAACCACAACTTCTTCAGCCAGACTTGGTTTAAGCCAGGTGAGATAATCTATGTACATGGCCGTAACGCGTTTTCGAAAAGATAATTTCGGAAGCGGCGTAAATGGATCCAATCTATTTTGAATTGCCTGACCGCTTTGAAACATCCACTCTGACATTGGATAGGCTAAAGGTCTTTTAGGAGAAGTAAATCCGCATTGTTTAAGCAGGGAAGCCAGGCATTTGTATGTGAAAAGGCTCAGATGTCTGGGTGGATCCAGTCCCAGCCAGGCTGGGCCGAAACGTTTGTGTCCATACGAATCCAGGTTAGGTGTTGCAATCCAAATGACCCCTCCAGGACGTAAGATTTGATAACAAATCTTGAGAGTATCAACGGGATCGTAAAGATGCTCCAAAACATGATTTAACGTTATGGCATCGAAGGAATCAGGCGGGAAGAAGCCGCTGTTTAAATTTCCTTGATAAACCTGGAGACCCTTCTTGCGAGCAATCTGGATGGACTGGGGATCAATGTCAATCCCGGTTACCTGCCAACCCAGCGACCCCATTCGTTTCAAGAATGAGCCATCAGCACAACCGATGTCTAGCAGGCCAGGTGAGGGGTGTTTCTTCTCTAGATGGCGAACCCACCTATCTTCCCGAACCCGGCGGGTAGGAAATGCATAAGCAAACACCCCCCCAATACGGAGCGCGGGCTTCAGTGTGTAATGATAACGCGAGTTCAAATAACCATTGCGCAAGGCATATCGAAGGTTACCGGCCGGTAATTGCTGATGATTGTCATTGGTTTCTCGAGTATGCGTGTAATAACTTTGATAAGCCAGACCAATACTCTCAGGTGAAGGACGAGGGTTTAGATATGCTGCGCCACATTGATTGCAGCGAAAGATGGTCCAGGTTCCCGGAGCGCAAAACATCACGCGATCCGTAAGCCCTGAATATAGGGATTTAGTGACAGTGTTACTGCAGACAGGACAGGATGTCAATTGCTCCAACTGGTCTTCTGGCCAATTGGGGCTGGGTGCAGGTATTGGTTTATCGGTCATGGATGTTTTTGGTGACCAAGATCTTTATTTCGTGTCCAAACCCGTCTGGATTGAATAATAATTTGTTGCCTGACTATTTCAGGTAGGATGAACCAGGCCCAAAGAATAGAAATCGCAGATAGGAGTATTCCAAACAAGAAGCGAGCATTGGGCATGGCAGGGAAGACGGTTAATGCGCTGAAACAGGTTAAGACGGTGATGCCGAATCCAAGGCCGAGTTGCATGAATACTTTCTTGGAGATACGGGTGGCAAAAAACAAGAGGCACATATCAATGAAAACCCGAATAGTCCAGGACCAAGCAGCGCCGATAACACCCCACACTGCAATGGCACTAATCAGGATCGTAATATAAATTGGGAGCTCAATCAGGTGGAATTTTGCGGGCAAGTCTGGGCGTCCCTGGCCTTGTAAAAAGATATACGGAATGTTTGCCATCCCGTTTACCCATATACCAATTAACAAGATTTCGCCAACCGGTGCAGCGTCTTGGGCCAGGTCTGATCCAATCCAAACGTTCAAGAAAGGTCGGAGGATTATCAAGGATAAGGTAATTGCAGGGGTCATAATGGCTGCGAGGGTCAGGCTAACCGGGTAGCTAAGCGATTGTGCAGCCTCTTTCTGGAGCATTGAAAAACGAGGAAAGAGCGAACGTGATAAACCAAGCGGAAGGATTGATAGGCGGGTAACCAGGTTATAAGGGATGTTATAAACGGGAAGGACAGTCACCCCTAATTTGGCGCTGATGATGAACTGGTCGATGATGGTGAGTAAGGGAGATACGACTGTTGTGATTGTGACCCAACCTCCGTAGTTAAATAGCCTTTTCACATAGGTGAGTTTAAGAACAGGCTGGCCAAGAATCGGGATCAATTTAATACAAGCTGTGAAAAGGATGATTGCACCCAAAAGCTGCGAAAGGGTCACTGCGCCAACCAGCCCGGAAAGATGAGACCCCAAAGTCAAGGCTATGAGAAGGGGAACTAATTGTGAAAGCGCAACACTACTTACTCCGATTATATTCACAACGCCGAATCGTTCCCGACCTTCTAGTGCACCGATCAGCACTGCTGAGGCCGTATTAACAGGAACAGCCAAAATCAACCAGGGGAGGGCAATGATAACTTCAGGGCGCAGATCAACCGGCATTTTTATAGATTGATCAAAATACACTGATCCGACCATGAATAATGTCACGCCACCAATCAGGCCAACGATTGTGATGGTCAGCAAGGCAGTCCAAAAGAGATTGTTGAGCTCTTCGTGGGACCCCTCCGGCATTTTTGCCACTTGATTTGCGATGGCTCTACCAAAGCCCAGCGTAAAGACTCCGTAGTAACCAAGCAGCAACCAGATAATGGCTAAAATCCCATAGCGAGCTTCTCCGATCAAACTCAGGTATAGCGGCACTGTAACCAGAGAGATCAAAATTGGTATCAGGGCGCCTGCTATATTTAAAAGGGTGTTTTTCTGGAGACTGGAGCGCATATGGGGTTAAGGTACTTTAGTCACAGCTGCATCAGAGTTTAGCAAGGGGATCTATGACAGTAAACAGCATCCCGGACTTCGTTGACTACTTTATGCCAGGAGAGATACTTTAAAACGTACTGGCGACCGTTCTCGCCCACTTGTTTGGAATGTTCAGGATTTTTCAGTATCGCGACAAGTTTACGGGCGAGCGCATCCGAGTCGCTGGGTGCAACCAGAAATCCATTGTTGCCATCTTTAATGTGATCAATAATTCCAGTAATTTCTGTTCCCAAAAATGGGGAGCCGCAAGCCAGGGTTTCCACCATTGTTCGGGGCATTCCTTCACTCAAGGAAGGCAGAACTGTGACATCGGCTGCAGAATAATAGGCCGGTAAATCTGGTTGATCCACCCAATCGTGAAAAATGATTTCAGGCTGGAAACTGAATTGGCTAGAATATTTTTCCAGGTGAGGACGAAAAATACCGCTCCCAACCAGGTGGAGCTCAAGGTTAGGGATTTCTGCGCGAACTTGTTGGTAAGCTTTAAACAAAAATTGGAGTCCCTTTTCATGCGATAACCTGCCAACGTATAAAATGATGCGTTTATCTTCCGGTAATCCCAGCCGAGCTCTTGCGGCTGGGATAGGCCGGAAAAGAGTAGTATCGACTCCGTGTGGTATCAGCACCATGCGAGTCTCATCTGCGCCGGTCATTTTCCACCAGCGCCACATTTCTGCACTGGTAACGATAATTTTTGCACAGCGGCGAGCTGATATCTTGGCGGCCAGTTTAAATACCTGGGTGGTCGGCCAGTCAAAGGGATTCCCGTTTGCGATACGCTCGTAGATGTTCCCTGGTATAGTCAGGATAATCGGAGTTTTTTTAGTGAATAACGAGAAGACTGCAGTAGACAGGTATTCGGGGCAATGAATGATGTCAATGTTGTCGATGCGCCTGATCACTTTCCAGCCGCTGAGCATAATGAGAAGATAACCGAGAATATTATGATAGCCGATTATTGGTAGCTTGAAGATATGCGGGGTGGCGCCATCTGGAGGCCTTGTTCCTTCCAGGTAAGGGGCAACGATGTGTACGTCGTCGCCGAGGGCAGTAAGTTCCCTAGCCCAATTCCAAACCAGATCGCTTAAGCCGGTGATGCCCGGCTTTTTTTGATCGAAGGCATAGTCAAATAAAACAATTTTCAAGACAGCTCCGTAATTAGAAAAACTTATGGTACAGGAAATACTTTGAATACATCATAATCCAAAGGAATGCCAATAAAAGCGGACTGAGCAGCACGAGAAACATCCCAACTGGCCGGGCAATCCAACGCCCGAACCGGTTTTGGGGGCTGAAGAGATCGGCATAGCCGATCAGCGCCAGGCTGCTGATTAAGAACTGGCGGCCGAGGTTGACATTAAGGGAATATACGTCTGGCCCGAGAAAATAAAGTGGGAGCGATAAGGCGCCACAATAGATCAGCAGGCTTTTATCCAGGGCGCGCAGGCGGAAAATGCCCACCGCAACGAGCGCTAACAGAGCCAGATTCAGGAACTGGTTAAAGCTATTGTACAGAAAGGCAATGGTTGGATTGGCAGATGAGGCTGGATACTCGATAAAAGTACGGAAAATCCACCAGACTCCGGGGATCCAAGATAAACCGTTGTTTGGCTCAACCCGTGCGCACCACAGGCAGTCGCCCCAATGGTACCCATAAACCAGGCAGAAGGAGCCGAAAGGGACGATTGCCAGAGAGAAAATTGCTGCGCGCTTCCAGCCATCTTTCCAAAGGATGACCAGGGTCAGGGCGGCGATGGCTAACAAGGCTACTTCTTTGGTTAATGCAGCCAGGGCGTAGGCAGGCAATGCCAGCCAGAACTGGTTTTGGAGATAATAATAAAATCCGGCCAATAAAAATAACATCAAGAGCGGTTCGCTGAGAGAATGAAGTGCGCTGAAGAGCAGCCAGGGTAAAAAGCTGTAGACCCAGGTCAGGGGGAGAGCGTTTTCTGTGTAGCGCCGGGCGATTTTGTAAAAATAAACTGCAGATAAGCTGGCAGGGATTACTCCCAAGAGCCAAAAGGAAAGATGCCGTTCGGATGGAAAAACCAGGTTGGCCAGTAAGGGCTGGAGGATGCGTTTATGCCAGCTCAGGTTAGCTATGGGTTGGTCGGGGAGCAGGTTCTGCGAGATCGTGAAGTAGAGATGACCATCATGCAGGCTGTGCTCTGAATAGAACGGATAAGGCATAAAGATCAACGCCAGAAGGGTCAGGCCGAGATAAACGGCCAGGTTAATGGCGAACACCCGGCGCTCAATTGGTTCCCAAAAGTGCTTGATCTTCTCTAGATAGCTGTTCATCAGTTCCTGTTGGCCTGGTGGTAAATTTCAACAGTTTCCTGGGCCTGGCGCGCCAGGTTGAACTCTACAGCTCGTTCTCGCCCGCACAGCGAGAGGTGTTTCTTTAAATCGGGATCGCAGAGCACCTGATTCAAACATTTTGCTAAAGCAGCGCTATCAAGGGGGTCAAAAAGCAGGCCGGCATCGCCGACAACTTCGGGGAGCGAGGCTGCATTGGCAACAATGACCGGCACGCCACAGGCCATGGCTTCTAAGGCGGGGAGGCCAAAGCCCTCGTATAAGGAGGGTAGGACAAAGATATCGGCAGCTTTATACAAAGCTGGAAGATCATGATCGGGTATTTTACCCAGAAAAAGGATGCGCTCTGGCAGGTTTAATTGATTGACCAATTCTTTTAGCTTCTGGCGCTGGATTGAGAAGTGGGATGCGCCGGCAATCAGCAGGTACAGATCAGGAAACTTGGCTTGAATTTCAGCAAAGGCCTGGACCAGGCAGGCCAGGTTCTTGCGAGGATCGTCAGATCCGACATAGAGGATATAGCGGCAGCCTGGGCGCAGGTTAAAGCGCTGAAAGGCGGGTTCAGGGGAAATTTGTGGATTAAAGCGCTGGGTATCGACCACTCGATAGACAACATGGATTTTTTCGGCCGGGTAGCCTAAGGCTTCGATCAAAGTCTGGCGAGTGTATTGGGATATTGCGATCAGCGCCTGGGCCCGGCGCAACCCGGCGATGGAGAGCCGGAAGAGGAAGCGATCTGCCAGGTGTTGGAAGGTATCTAATTCGGGATGACCCAAAACCAGTAGCGGAATGATGTCATGGACGGTTACGACTGCTGGCCTGAGAGATTGGAAAACCAACAAGGTGGCCAGGTTTTGACTGGTGAGGTGGTAAATACTCTGAGGCGGCTGGCTCAAATGGAGCGGGTAAGAGGCGAAGAAAGTTTTCAGATCAGCGCCTAAAAGGCTGGCCAAGCGGAGCAGCCAGGCTGGTATTCGAGGTGGACGAGTGGTCATCACGCTTGCCTGGACGCCTGAGACCTGGCGCAGGCCTTCTTCGAGGCTGTTCACATAGCGGGATAAGCCAGTAATTTGGGACTCAGCTTTGGCTACCAGGGTTACCTGAAGGGAAGAGGACGTCATTTACCAGCGGCTGCGCAATGATTTAAGCGGGTATTCCAGAACCGGCAGGCTCCAGGCAGCAAAATCCACAACCAGGAAGAGGGGTAAGAGCCAGAGCGAGCGAAGAGGATAGGCGAGGCCCAGCCAGAGACGGGCGAAGGCCAGGTAACGCAGGCGGGAAAAAAACGAATGCAAGAACAGGGTAAACCAGCCAGCCAACAGAGTAATGGTCAAGAAGGCAGTCCAGCGGGTCAACCAGGCTGCCAGGAGGATAAGAAATGGGCCGGCCAACATCGTCAGGCCAACCAGTGAGGTGTGTAAATTGGCTCGGATTTCGGGATAAGCCTGGTAGCGAAAACCGAGGAGGACCACATTCCGAATCCAGCGGGCTTGCTGGCGAAAATAGGCTCGAAAACTGGTGGGAAATTCTGAGCGGATCGAACTCAAGGCCTGAAATCGAATGCGAGCGCCTGTTTTTAGGATGCGTTTTGCCAGGTCGTAATCGGTGCCGGTTTTTACCGAATTCTGGAATGCCCCAGCTTTTTCTAATTCAATGCGGGACAGTGCGCAATTGCTTCCCTGGAGCCCCTGGCTGTAGGCTGGTTGGTGAGCGGCGCTGTAAGCGCGTGACGCCGCCTGGGCCAAGACGAAGGGGTGTTTTTCTTGTCCTGGGAGCGGAAGGTAGAAACTACCTGAAACCACGCGTTCGGTTTTATTAAGGAGGGGGGCAAGGCAACGGAAAAAATCATCCGGCTGGATCACGCAATCGGCATCTGTAAGGTAGATGACCTCGCCAGTGGAGGCTTCAAAAGCGCGTTGTAAGGCTCGCTGTTTGCCTTCACCGGGAAATTGTTCCAATAAAATCATATTGGGAGAAGCGTAAGCCCTGGCGGCGGCGAAAGTGCCGTCCTGTCCACCGGCGCAGAGCACAATTTCAAGATTGGGGTATGGGAGGCTGAGGATCGATTCCAGGCAACGAGCCAGGTGTTGCTGTTCGTTCCAGGCAGCCAAGAGAAAACTCAGCCGAGGTGGCTGACCAGCAATACTGGCGGCCTTGAAGTGCTGTGTTTCTTCCAGGAGCGCCTGCTGTTTGTGGCGATCCAGGCGCCATTGCCTGAGATTGATCACCGCAATGGTCAGGATGCTGACGAGCAGCAAGATTGCAGTATAAAGCTCAACCGAGAAGCTCAAGGTTTGTAAGCAGACAATCCAAAACCGCCATCCTGTGAATGCTCAGGCAGTAAGGTATCCAGGCGGGTTAGTGAAGACAGGACCATACTGATGGCGGCATTGAGGCCGGGGATTTTCCCCAGGCCGGAGCGGTCTGAAAGGGCGCCGGCCTCACGAGCGAGCCCGCCAATCCGGCGGTAGAAGGTGAAGCTGGCTGACAGGATGAACCCGGCTTCTTTCAATAATGCATCTAGCTCTGGGCGGGAATAATTGCGAAGATGCTCGGCAAAGGCGATTTTAGTCCAGGTTTGGCGGCGGTGTTTCGAGATGACCGTGATCAACAACTGCCCTCCCGGTTTCAGTACCCGGAATAACTCTTCCACAGCCTGGCGGTCATTGGGGACGATATCGAGCATATCGAGGCAGATAATGGCATCGAATGTATCATCCGATAATGGCAGGGTTTCGGCTGTAGCCTGGCAATAAGCTGGCCAGGATGATCCCTGATCAATAGCAATCCGCTGGCCGACCCGGAGGGCTTTTTGATCCAGATCGAGGCTGATGACGCGCAGATCCTGGGAGGTGAAATGCCGGCTCCAGAGGCCTGAACTACAGCCCAGATCGAGTAAAACGGCATGGGGGGGTAATTTCAGGCTGCGCAAGACGAAAGGGGCGCGCGCGGCCCAATAAATGGAAGTGAGCCTGGTCAGGCCTTCGCGGGGGGTATTCTTACCGAAACGCGGTGGGGGAATTTTGCTCATTGCGGAGGTTGGTTTTTCGCTGGAAAATACTGGCTGTAAGAGCTGGCAGATCGCTGGAGCCTGTAACCAATTTCTTGAATTGCTGGAAATCGGTCTGTTGCGCCACCAGGCAGCGGCTCAGGGCAAACAGGTCGCTATGCCGGCCATTTCCCCACAGGCCACCGGCGAGGTAAGCGGAGGTGTAGCCTAGCTGGCGGGCAGCGTGCTGCTCGCGTCGACCAGCTCGACCGTAGGGGTAGGCCAGGCAGGCAGACTGCTGGCGGGGCAGGGATTGAAGATAGTGGAGGGATTCGCCCAGCTCCTGGTGCAGCGCCTGATCGTCCAGGGAGGGGAGAGAGCGATGATGGGCGGTATGGCTGCCGATCTCAAAACCCGATTCGAGCAGGTGGTGGATTTGATCCTGGCTCATGAGCTTCCGGCTGGGATAGGCCGGGTTCCAGGTTTGCGCGCTGCCGACCAGGGCAGTGGGGATAAAGACGATGGCCGAAAAGCCGAACTCTTGAAGGAGTGGGAAGGCATTCAGGTAAAAATCTTCAAATCCATCGTCAAAGGTGATGACAAGCGAACGAGCCAGGCTGCGGCCCTGGTTAAGGTTTTCCAAGAACTGGCGGTGGGAAATGACCTGGTAGCCGCTGTCAGCTAGCCAGGCGAGCTGGCGCTGGAAGTTAGCGGGTGAGACGGCGAAGGGATCCGAGGGGGTTTCTGAGATGCTGTGGTAGAGCAAGGCGCGGGTATTTTCTC